>JAGRAG010000025.1 GCA_020435025.1 Bdellovibrionales bacterium
TGGAACCGCCACGTCAATCTTTTTAGGATTAGGTAGATTTAAGTTATTCATAATCTCTACAAAATCCTCTTGAGACATCGACATATTTAAACGAGGGTTAAATTTCTTTTCCTCAGCAACGGTAGAAACAGTTCGTCCTTTATAATCGTGTCCAGGGTAAATATAAGTTTCATCTGGAAGAGTAAACAGCTTTTCACGAATGCTCTTAAATAGAGTCTCAGGCGATCCTTTTTGAAAATCCGTACGACCCGTACCGCGTATCAACAGCGCATCTCCCGTAAACAGCTTGTCGTCAACAAGAAAGCTCACGCAAGTGTCCGTATGACCTGGAGTATAGATGGACTTCAGTTCATATTTCCCAAACTTTACAGCTTCTCCATCTTCAAGAAACTTATCAGCACACTTAACCGGTGCCGTTGAGCTCACAACAGTCTGTGCGCCCGTTTCCTTGCGAAGAAGATGCGCACCTGTAATATGATCCGCATGAATGTGAGTTTCTAAAATATATTTTAGGTTCAAACCCAACTCACGAATCAATGTTAAATCACGCTCAGCAGTTTCAATGACCGAGTCAATAATCACTGCCTCTCGCGTTTCTTCATCAGCAAGCAAATAGGTATAAGTAGATGTTTCTGGTTCAAAAAGTTGTCTAAAAATCATGGTTCACCTCTATGTTTCAATTCTTTAAAAAATTACTTCGCACAATTTATTGTTCCTGTACCCGCAGTACAAGTCTCTTGAGTAAGGTTATCATTACTCGCATTCCATGGCATCTTCGCAAGTAAAATCGCCATCAGACACGTTCCTGTAGCCCCAGCAAAAGCCAGTCCCATACCAACAAATGCCGCTCCGAAGACAAAGTTTTGATTCACAAAATACCCAAGGAGAGCAAAAGTCAACGCCATCGCTCCGGCAATGAGATGAACTTGTCTAAGAATAGGAAGGTGATTTAGTTTTTTTACAACCACAGGATGCCCCTGAGCTTTCCACTCAAGAATACCTCCCGTATAGACCTTAACATCATCTTTGGTGTCGATGAAGTTGAGCCTTCTGATTGTATCCATTGCTAGAGTCGCTCTTTTGCCGCTGCGACACATAATCGAAATCGGCTTGTGATTAATATGCTGAAACACTCCCTTACCTGACTTCTCTATTTTGGAAAGAGGAATATTGATGGAACCCTCTACATGTTCCGCAGCAAATTCATCTTCCTCTCTCACATCAACAATAACTCTATCCATACTGGCCTCCTAGTTTAAGCACTTGGTATATTCATTTTTTATAATATTACGTTTTTGTAATATGTCAATAGGTAACTTGAGACTTTTTGTCGGAGGCATGCGCCATCATGACTCATTATATAATAATATGATTGCGTCAAATAAATTTGAGACTTGGATGATTTAGATATTATTAAGTGAAATCAGTAAGTTATAAGGTCATTTTAATGGAGTCCTATTTCCATACGGAGCTAAAATCCAAATTCTGAAATCGAGACACTCTTGTAAAACCAGCCTTTTGGAGCAATTACACGAAGCCAGCAAAGCGACCCCAGTCCTATCTCTAGTTTTGATACGCTAGTATAATTCAATCACCTTAAAAATCCGATAGTTATATATGCTCTTCCAATCCCGATGGCCCAATTTAATCTCTCGATGTTTTCTATCCTCGGCTATTTATTATCTTACCGGTGAGATTGGCCTTCTTTTTTCGAGAACGTTTCAAGAAATTACACCGTTTTGGCCACCATCAGGACTTTCCATTGCTCTAGGATTGGTGTTTGGCTTTCGCTCTCTTCCCGCGATCATCGGAGGCATCTCACTCTTGGCTATCAGCCATAACATCCCCTGGCCTAATTATCTTTTCGGGCTTCTCGCCCAAGTCGTTGAATTTTCATTGGCCATCGTGATCAATAGAGGCCTGAATATAAAGCACAATAGCTCTCTTACAGCGACGTCTTTTTTAAAAGTAATTCTCTTTACCGGTCCTATTGTCGCTCTCATATCGGCGCTCATAGGAACATTACCTCAAGTTCTTTGGTCCCATGTCTCGCTAGAAAAGTGGCGAATGGCTTTTTTACTATGGTGGCTAGGGGATGGCATTGGCATTTTATTGTTCGCGGGCCTTTTTTATGAAATTATCCAAATGATTCGAAATAAAACACAGCAGATCCTTTTACAAAAAAACTTTATCATTTTAACACTTTTTACGGTTCCCTTTACTTTAGTGATGTTTGGAGCCGGTGATCTCTTTCCCTTTCAACCAATGTCTCTTTATTTGCTCTTACCAGCATTTGCAATGTGTGCATTTACATTTCACCGAAAAGGGCTTGCTGTTATGTTAGTGCTCACATTGTTCAGCTTTCCTCTTTCTGAACAGATTTTAAAAAATATCGAGCCTTATACTCTAGATCATGTTCAATTTTTTTCTAGCATTTGTGCATTCTGCGTAAACTTTATATTCCTCTACTTACTCGCCACCGTTGCTGAAGAATCCCTCGAAAAAGACAAACAGATGCGAGAGCTATTCACTCAGATTTCTCATAGTCACAAAATGTCAACATTGGGTGTTCTTTCATCAAGTATTGTTCACGAAATCAATAATCCTCTGACTGTCGCACTAGGCAATACCAGTCTCCTGGCAAATCGCTTCTGTAAAAGCGAAAAAGAACAGCTGATCCTAAGTAAAATTGAAAATCATTTGAATAGAATTTCCTCTATTATTCATTCGCTTCGCAAATTTGCAGTCAACGGAGCACAGACAGAAAAAGAACGTGTTTCTATCTCGCAACTTTTCAGTGATACAAAAGAACTCTGTGCCACTTACATTCGCAAAAATGATGTTCGCCTAACAACCTATATCGATCAATCCTATCCGGAAGTTCAATGTAACAGCGTAGAAATAGTTCAAGTCTTTACCAACTTTGTTAAAAATGCGTGTGAAGCCATCGCATCTCTCGAAAACCGATGGATTGTATTAAGAAGTCAGAAAAGTGACTGTGGTCAATTTATGGAGTTTTTAATCACTGATTCTGGAAAGGGGTTGTCACAAGAAATCTTTAAAAAAATGAGTGAATCTTTTGTTACGACGAAGAGTCACAATCAAGGACTTGGCTTGGGCCTCTCGATTTCTCAGCAAATTGTTTCTCATCATGGCGGGAACATTCGACTGAATGATCACTCTACCACGACTCAATTTATCATTTCTGTTCCTCTATTAGAAAAAAATAAATTAAAACAAGTGGCCTAAACAAATTTAATAGACTTTCTATGATTATAAAGATGATCATTGAGTCAAAAGTGCTTTTTCCTTTGTACTAACGACAATCCCATATAAAATCGATCTTATCGAGAGGGGTTTTGCGATGCGGGCTTTAATAATTGATGATGATGCGGATTTGCTCGAACTGTACACAATGTATTTGGAAGAGGCCAATTTTTCGGTTGTTCCCTGTGAAGAAGGGCTTGATGGCTTTTTAAGCTCTATAGGAGAACAGTACGATCTAATTATCAGTGATTTAAATATGCCTATTATTAGTGGGCAAGAACTCATTTTAGAGATTCGCGACGGTGTCAACAGCCGGACCCCAATCATCGTTGTCAGTGGATTCGTTAACGAAGAAGTTCGAGCAGAATTAAAAAAACTAGGCCATATTTACTTTGTCGAAAAACCCATTGAACGCCAACAACTTCTGGCAGCGATCAATGAAACACTAAAAAAAGAAGCGGATAGCTAAAAAGAATTTCTATGATCCTGATGATCATTCTCCTTAATGTGATTGTATTTTTAATGTGGACTTTGGCTCCGGCATTTTCCCTACAAGAATTTATGGTCACTCATTTTTTAACAAGTCCCTTGCATATGGAAGAAGGCGCCTACTGGACTTTACTGACCTCGGTTTTTTCTCACAATATGTTTTTTCACATTCTTATAAATATGTTTGTCTTAAACAGCTTTGGGCCTGTATTACTTTATGTCATGGGAAAGACAAGGTTTCTCATTTTTTATCTAGTAGCCGGTCTTGCCGGATCTATCGGTCACTGTATGACAGCTTATTATTTTATTGGCGACCCTCAATCGATGGCCTTGGGTGCCTCCGGAGCCATTGCCGGCTTGATTGCTTTATTTTCCTTTATGTACCCCAAACAGATCTTACTACTTATGGGCTTTATCCCGGTTCCTGCTTTCTTAGGGATCGTAGCAATTATAGGCATTGATGTCTGGGGACTTATGACACAAATACAGGGAGGTGGTCTGCCCATCGGCCACGGTGCCCACTTAGGTGGCGCATTTTTAGGGATTCTTTATTACTTTCTTGTTATTCGCCCAAAAATGAAGCGTTACGCATAAAAACAACCCTTCCATTTGTAGAGTGCTTCACGCGCAGTTCCGCAGCTGCGGTGCGGACATTTATGGCCGCTCCGCTTGGCGAGGACTGTTTGAGCATGAAGTGTTCATCAGGAAGAGAAAAAGATCCCTTCTTAAGAAATTTAAGGAGATTCGGACGATTGCATAGCTCTATTTCTAAAAAGCTTCGTCAGCCAGTGCTTCAAGGAAAAGATTCATAGTTTCATGACGCGGATGCATGGCATCCAGATAGTCTTTTGGGGAAAGGTGAAACTTATGAGTGAAATTAACAATATTGGTATCGCTTGAGTTAACGACATTCTTAGTGAAGTAGTCATAATCAATATACTTATTGATTTCAGATTGAAAATCTGGGGAGTTGGGAAGGAAAACGAGCAGAACACGATCGGCTAATTTTTTTGCGATCTCTACAGATTCACTAAGTGAGCGCAACATTGGAGTCGAAAATTGGAAAGTGTTGTTTACGGCATGGCCATCTAAATAGCGCTTAAGCTCTCGATTCCAAACCAATTTAATGTGCAAATATTCATAAAGATGATCGAATCGCTTTTTTGAAGAGGGGAGGTTCCAGTTGACAAAGCCATGAGTGGCGAGATTCCACTCAGGCTTTTCGTAAAAATGAGGTCGTGACCAATAGCCTGATGCGCCTCCAAACTTATTTCTTGGAACTGAAATGGGCCCGATGAAAAACTCTTTAACCTTCCGAAGGTTATACCAATCGAAATCACTGATCCAGCGATTGCTATAAAGTGCCGCGACAACGGTAGGATTTTTTATAAAAAATGAAAGTCTATTTTCTTTATCAATGAAAATCCATGGATGAACTTTTTCAAGCATCACTTGATGGCGTTCGTAGAATTTCTGGCTGTAGGAAACCGGTGACATTTCAAGAACAATGGTGTGAAATTTCTTAGTCTTGGCCTTACGGAACTCGTGTTCGAGACGTCTCATTTGTGCCAGCAATCCAAAGCCCATATTGCCCTCAAAAGAGAGATTAAAGGCTTTCAGAGAAGGCTTGTTTGACTTTTTGAGTGCCTCTTCAAATGAGAGGGGGTTCAGGCAGTATTGATAAATCGAGGTGCCAATAAACAGTACCGTAGACTTGGGTTCTTTGGCGATCTGGGGCAAGGCTTCCATCATGTGCTCGAACCGCTTCTCTTGCCGATCCCTTGAGGAGTTGGGCATCTGCTTTTTGAAAACAATAACGAGCAGTCCGGTTAGAAGGTAACCGAGAGCAATTCCAGAAATGGATAACCAGATGAATTTGTTCTTTAACATTTAATACCCAACATAAGTTGCTTCAACCCCGCTAAAGCCCACAGTTAGAGTCAATAAAATTAATACGCCCGTTAAAAGTACAGTTTTGAAAAGGTCCCAGGGGCTCAGTAATTCATACTGTGCCAGTTTCTCGATCGTTTTTTCAGAAAAATAGATAAATAAAAGAAGAACTATGGAAAACAGAAGCAGCCGTATTTCTTTTTCGAAACTTTTTTCCGGATCAAAAATGGCTAACCGCTTAACAATCCCAAAGTAGTCATCGAGACTTTTAGATACAAAAATACCATTGATCAATATAATAGAAAAAAAGTTTAAAGGGATCAGCAAGAGCTTTTGAGTTTGTCGAATTGATGTTGGCGAGAGAAAGGTCACAAAAAAGGCATTTGCAAGAGCGTAGAAAAGAACCTGCCATGAAAACTCATGCCAAATGCCGATTAAGAAAAAGGTGACAAAAACGGCGATTTTCGTGTTGTGCCTAGTGCTAAAAAAAGTGAGCTTTCTATTAAGAACATGACTCAAGGGAAAAAACACTTGGTCTCGAAACCAGTGACCAAGAGTGATGTGCCAGTTTCGCCAATACTCTGCCATTGAGGTAGAAAGATAGGGGAATTTAAAGTTTAAAGGGATTTCGAACCCAAGTAGCTTACCGAGTCCTACAACAAAGTCAGAGTATCCTGAAAAATTTAAATAAAGATAAATAGAGCCGAGTATGAGGAGATTGAGAGAGTGGGTCTCGGAGGTTGGGACCAGAGGCATGCTCCCTATGATGGAATTTTTAACAATAAACCCCGAAAGAGCAAATTTGCACAGTCCCATGCTTGCAAGGGCGAAGCCATGAAAGACTCTGGAATGATTCCAAGAAGAGTTTAAGCCATCTAGGTAAACTTGAAACTTACAAAAGGGTCCGGCTAGAAGAGTTGGAAAAAACAAGGTTCCCCCGAGGTAAGTAAGGTAGGAGTGCTCCCGATGGAGCTCGTTTTGCTTTAAATCTCTTAGGTAAGCTATTGATTGAAACATAATAAATGAAAAGCCAATGGGGACAATGGAGTCGAGTAAGGCATTTTTGTGACCTGAATCGAAGGCGTCAAATTTAAAGATACAAAAGATCACAACTATGGCGAAATAGTACCAACGATAGTGATGCTGTAGCTGGGTTTTCTGCCCGAGAAAGTAAACAAGGGAGGACCAGACCACCAGGGCGCTCATGGCAAAAAAAGAAGTAAAGTAAAAAATAAAGCTGAGTGAAAAGAAAAGAGAGAGAAGAACTTTTAGTTTTTTATGAGGCTGCACCAAATGAAATAAGAAAATGGAACAAATACCCCAGAAGACTAGGCTAGCAAAATTGCTCACGGGTCACCCTGAATCACGGTACACAATTTAAAACCCACTGACGTTCTTGGCACCACCAACAGCAGCCACATTCGACAGAATTAAAATCGGTGCAGGATCGAGTGATTTCAATCATTTCTTCAAGAAGTCCATGCTTTTGAAAATAGTCACGCACAAAGCGCTTATCAACGTTGGCAAGCGGTCGACAATAGTCAATATGGTAGGCCTGTTTTTTAACAGTTTTTGGTTGATGGCAATCAAAGTCCCTGTGGCTCATTTTTTTTACATAATCTCCACCGGGAGGCTGAAATTGAAAAGAAGGATCTGTTGGATTCAAAGTGACGCCATCAAAAAACGCCTCAATTTTACCGGTACGAGCCATTTCTTTTTGAAACGCTTCCATCGCTTCAGTTTTATATTTTCCTCCTAAGGAAGAGTTGTGAACAATGTGTTCTATAATGACTTTGTTATGAAAGTGGTTTTGGGCTTTTTGTACCACAAGTGCTGCAAAATAACCGCAAAACACATCTCCTCTGTTGGGAACTGTAAAGGCAAAGATCTTAAAACTGTCTTCAAGATGGTGTTGAATCGCTGACTCACAAATCATAAAGAGCAAGGAGGCGCTATCAAGCCCTCCCGAAACGGTGAGGGCCACGGATTTATAGGGGCGGACATCGATAGTGACAGTATCAGGATGACCAATTTCGACCATTCTCAATCCTTATTACTTAATGGCACTGTGGCCAGTCAGTTGCAGTCCGACGACCAGTCGATGAATGTCTTCAGTGCCCTCATACGTATTGACAGATTCCAAATTCAACATGTGCCTCATAATAGGGTACTCATCAATAATACCATTTGCTCCCAGCATGTCACGGGCTTCTCTGGCCACTTCTAAAGCCATTTTGCAGTTGTTCATTTTTCCAAAGGAGACCTGCCAGTGCTGTAGGCGACCCTGTTCCTTTTCTCTGCCCAATTGCAGGGCAACCAATTGCCCTTTAGTGATCTCCTGAGCCATTTTAACTAGCTTTGCTTGGGCCAATTGGTAATCGGCTAAAACTTTTCCGTCAAAGAGCTTCCGTTGTTGAGAGTACTCAAGAGCTTCGTGGTAGCAGGCATTGGCGGCCCCGAGAACTCCCCAGGCGATTCCGTAGCGGGCTTGGGTGAGGCACCCTAAAGGGGCCTTTAATCCCAATCCCTTTGGAAGAAGAGCCTCTTCGGGAACAACGCAATCTTCAAAATGCAATTCGGACGTCACACTCACTCTTAAGGAAAATTTTCCCTGCATCTTTGAAGTGGAAAATCCAGAAGTTCCTTTTTCAACAATAAAGCCTCTTACTTCTCCATCAAGTTTGGCCCAGACAACAGCGATATCAGCCACACAGCCATTGGTGATCCACATTTTATTTCCATTGAGTCGATAGCCATTGGCCACTTTTTCGGCTTTAGTGAGCATGCCTCCAGGATTGGATCCGGCATCGGGCTCGGTAAGTCCAAAACATCCAATCAGTTCTCCTTTGGCAAGTTTTGGAAGGTATTTCTGCTTCTGTTCTTCAGAGCCGTAGCTGAAAATTGGATACATCACGAGAGCCCCTTGAACGGAACAGAAGGATCGAATTCCGGAGTCTCCTCTTTCCAACTCCTGCATAAGAAGACCGTAAGCTACATGGCCAAGACCTGGGCAATCATACCCTTGGATAGTTGACCCTAACAAGCCGAGTTCGCCAAATCGAGGAATTAAATGAGAGGGAAAGGTTTCATTGCGGTGGCACTCCTGTAATGTGGGAACGACTTCTTTAGAGACAAAATCTCGCACCATATCTCGCACCATTAACTCTTCATCTGTTAAGAGTCCGTCGAAATTTAAGTAGTTTAAGGATTGATATTCTGCCATAAAGTCCTCATGTGTCGTTTAAAAACGGGTCTATCCCGAATTAATGGTTTTCTTTAAAGAGACCGTTCTCAAGCGATCATTTTTGAATTTAAAATGCTTCAGTATTGAGTCAACGTATATCCTTCACGCGTTCTCAGTTCTGAAAGAATTTGGTATCCAAACCTGACCATTTGCTGACGGCCTCTCAAAGCGTGAACCACTTCCGAAAAAGAGTCAACTTTTGGCGCAATCTTCTACGGTATCAAAACCAAGAACTAAAGAGCCTTTCGTTCGTCTTAAAAGATTATTTGGTTAATTTTCCATTGCTTACATGGATGGGTATAGTTAGCTTTATAGTACTGTGGATTTCTTAGTTGAGGTAAGGAGGGTGCGTGTTCAATCGTGCGGAAATCGTCGATAAGGAGTTTGTCAGGCGTGTTAAAGCGAAGGACTTTCCACAAAGTGCAACGCAAACAACATTGCTTGAATCAGGACTGAACTCTTATGAGGCCATAGAGCTCTTCGAATCACAAATGGTCAGCCGTCTTTTAGATATCGTACAGAGGGAGATGAAGGGACGGGGAGAGAGTTACTACACAATTGGAAGTTCGGGACATGAAGGAAATGTCGTTTTAGGAAAAGCACTCAGCTTAGAGGACATGTTGTTTCTTCACTATCGAAGTGGGGCCTTGATGATGCAGCGGGCTCGCCTAAAACCAGAAGTTGCCGCAGCTTTTGATTGTCTTTTAGGGAGTGCGGCCGCCGTCGATGAACCTATTGCCGGTGGACGTCACAAAGTTTGGGGAAGTCTGCCACTAAATGTTCCTCCGCAAACCAGCACAATAGCCTCTCATTTACCTAAGGCTGTGGGGGCCGCTCTTTCGATTGGTCGTTCTTTTGATTTAGATATTGATACAAGAAAATTGTCACGAAACTCCATCGTTTTTTGTAGTTTTGGAGACGCTTCGGCCAATCACTCTACGGCTCAAGGGGCGATTAATACGGCTGGATGGATTGCACGTCAGCAGATCAAGTTGCCGCTTCTTTTTTTATGCGAAGACAATGGATTGGGAATCTCTGTTAATACTCCTCCGGGATGGATCGCCGATTCCTTTTCAAGACGTCCTCACATTGAATATTTTCGAGGTGACGGGTTGCATCTTTTCGATGCCTATCGACAGGCCAGAAAAGCTGTAAATTGGGTACGAAAACTAAGAAGGCCGGCCTTTTTACATTTAGAAATGGTTCGATTGTTAGGGCATGCCGGTTCCGATGTCGAAACCATGTATCGTACGCAATATGACGTGGAGCTTGCCGAGGGGCAAGATCCTCTCTTGCAT
>JAGRAG010000026.1 GCA_020435025.1 Bdellovibrionales bacterium
CTTTATAAAATTGGTATTAGGCCTGCTTTAACGGCAGGGTTATAATAAACTCGGTTCCTTCATTGAGTTTCGAGTGAACTCTTATGTCTCCATTGTGATTTTGGATAATGCCATAACTGATACTCATGCCCAGACCCGTTCCACTACCTACTGATTTCGTGGTAAAAAATGGATCGAAAATCTTTTCTGCCGTCTCTTCCGTCATTCCTTTTCCATTGTCGCAAATAGAAATATCGATACAGTCAGTTTTACCTACACATAGATTTGTCGTAATACGAATCTCACCCTGATCCCCTATAGCGTGGGCTGCATTTGATAAAATATTCATAAAGACTTGATTGAGCTGACTCGGATAACACTCAATAAGAGGAATGTCTCCATATTTCTTTTTAACTTTAACTCGACCCTTTAACTCTCCCGACAATAACCTTAAGGTGGTGTCAATCCCTTCGTGCACATCTACAGTTTTTAACTTTGCTTCTTCGAGCCTTGAAAAATTCCTTAGGCCCAAAACAATGTCTCTGGTTCGCCGAGCTCCATCTTCACAAGAATGAATGAGTTTCGGCATATCTTCAACAATGTAATCGAATTCTGCTTCTTCTTTTTCAACCTTAAGCTTTTTCGGCTCTTTTTCAGCAATATCTACAAGACGAATCAAACGAGAGGTGTAGTCTTTCAAATGAGTCATGTTACTATAAATAAATCCAATAGGGTTATTTAATTCATGCGCCACACCCGCCACCAATTGACCTAAGCTAGCCATTTTCGCTGTGTGGACAAGTTTGGCCTGAGTCTCTCGAATCTCTTGATTGGCTCTTTCTAATTCTTCCACTTTACTTTGTAGGTTCTTCTGAGATTCATGTATCCGAACCGACATACTGTTAAAGGCTTGAGCCAACGTTCCAAGTTCGGTTTGGGAGGTTACCGGAACTTCAATATGTTCTCCGGAAACAGGATTCATTCTTTGGATCGCTTGGACCATCTCTGATAGAGGTTTTAAGAGAACCTTAGACATCACCAAACTGAGGATAATTAGCAATACAACGACAGTCCATATCACTGTGATAAACGCTGTTCTTACTTTGGAGAACACTTCATTGATTGCTTTTTTAGAAGACCCGACAGCTAAATTAAGTTTAGCCTCTCCCCAATCTAAACTTTTGATGACCACTCCGTAGGGAACATCTTGAATGTTCAACTGCATAATCGAGTTTCCGTACTTCTTCCATTGAGAATTAAAGAAGTTCGAAGCATAGTGATTCCAATCATCATGACTCGCAAAAGCCTTATCCTTCTCACCGGGCGTAAAAACTGCGATCTCAATTCCTAGTCGATTGCCAAGCTTGGCCAGAAACGAAGAGTCGACTATCAAGCTCTCTTCGATATACCCTACAACTCTCTGCTTCGCAGTCTTTACCGCTGAAAACATCACCAGTTCAAGTCGGTCACCTTTATAAAAATCCAAAATGTGAATAAAGTCTTGTTTGTCGGCTTTCCCTGCAAAGTCTTCATTTAATGCCAATCCACTTGATTCATGATTTTCTTTTCTTTGCACTTGTCCCTTCTCATCTTTAAAAAGAGATACAATAAGTGTTCCGTCACGATTGAAAACTTTGAGACGGTGTAAAAAGGAATTCGCCAACCAAGAACTGGCCAACTGCCGAGTGGCTTCATGCTGCCCTTTGTGGAGTCGGTAAATCAACTGAGAGTCACGTCTATATCTCTTTAAAAGATCTTGCATCGACAGTCGGAACTCATCAAAGATCAAGGCCGTTTCACGAACATTTCCTTTCAAGCGATTTTCGACTTCTTGGTCAATAGCATCTTCGTACTTTATAAGGGAGTACATAGTTATAAAAGCTAAAGGAACAATTGAAAATAACAAAAACCACACCATAAGAAGTGTGCTTAAGGACTTTCTGGGTCTGACGGCTCCTGCTTGTTTATCGATGTGGACGTTCCTTCTTGTTCGGTTTCTATCGATTCATCGTCATCTGCTTTTTCAGAAGCCTCTTCACTTTCTTCGGAAGCTGAGGCTTTTTCTTCTTCAGACAAATTCGTTCCTTCTATTAATAGAATAAAACGAATTACTCCATCTGGCATTACCCTCCAATGCGGGTCTTTATATATCCGGACTGGACCATATTGACGAAGGTCCTTAAGAAATTCATCGTAGTTAGACTCTGGTAGTGAGAAGTGGAAATAATTGCCGTTTTTCTTTTTCCATCCCAATTTTACTTTTCCTGCTTTTTTTCCACCTAATTCTGTAATACGAGCAACAACATCCGGAGTAATCTGTCGTACATTTTCAATTTTCATAAATCCGCGGTACAACATTCCTTTAAATTTTGGAGAGGAGTCTTTTACTTTCACGGCATGCTGAGCAGATTTGGATGCTGTTGCCGTTTTTTTTGAGGACGTCTCCGCCACAATAGCTTTCTTAGCAATAACGACCGAGGAAGCCTTTGCCGAAGAAGATCCCTTGTCTTCTTCTCGCCCCTTTTCAGAGCTGGCTAATTCCCCTTCTTTTACGTCCTCTCCAGTCAAACTTCCAGAGTCCGCCCCTGTGGCCACGCTCTCTCCTTTCGTCTCTTCGACAGAAGAAGGAATGACCCCCTCTTTTTGCAAATACTCCTCTGCTGCTTTTTCTAACTTTGCCTGTTCAACAATCTCTTTTTTGTTCGGCTCTACCCGTGCAATTTCTTTCTTATCTTGCTCTGGCAACAAGCCTACTATTTTCATCCAAGGAAAAGAGAGCCAAACGAAACCAACAACAACTGAAATTGCAACGGCTTCCACACTCCACTTAACCACATCCGGCCAATTCCTCCACAAAAGAGCCGAATAAAGTTTTGCGGACAAGCTTTTGTGTTCCTTCAACATCGTCAGTAAATCTGGGGTCAGCTGAGTTTGTGAAAGCTCCGAGGTATAATCTAATGCTCGGTCTAAAGACTCTAGGTCCACTTGAGAATCAAGATCTTCGTAAAGATAATCCTTAACGGCCTGAGCTCGCTCAGGGTCTAGTCGACCACTGATAAAATCATACAATAACTCCTGGCAAAGGAATCGACTTAGCTTTCGAACTTTTCTGACTTTTGGGGGAGCGTTCTCTTTCATCGACATGACTTCTCTGATTGTCCGTTAATACATCTTAAGCTCGCCTAAAAGTCTCAATCCTCGACCGACTCTGTGACGGACAGTCCCCGGAGTGACATGAATCCCGGCCGCAATCACTTCATCACTTAACTTTAAAATTTTCGACCAAATCACAGCAAGCAACTCTTCTCTATCGGCGTCTTTAGCAAATTGGCGCCACGCCCCTAGATCGACACCATCAGGGAGCTGAAAGGCTAAATCGCCTTCTAAGTTTTGGTTTTTGCCAGCTTTCGCCTTTTGATATTTTTCCCAATTTTTAAAAGACATTCTTACTAAAACAATTTCTGGAGAGATCTCTTTTGATTT
>JAGRAG010000027.1 GCA_020435025.1 Bdellovibrionales bacterium
TTTCAAAAAAAGAGAGAAATGAATTGAAAAAGAAAATTAAGAAAGATGATAAAGCACAAGGCAAGAGGAGAAGAAGGCAGGGAGGTCCAGGAAATGAAAAAGGCGGCTGTTAACGAAAAAATCGATCTAATAAAAAAGCTTCAGTTTATTCGTCCTAATACTCCAGGTTATTTGGTTGAGAAAGGGTTTGAATTTGTGCATTATTATTTAAATTTTCCTTTGAAATCTATTAGTAATTTTAACTTATCAAAATCAGATGCAGAATGTGTTGCGGATTTGTATATGTTAAAAGGTGACTTAGCTGATCTACTATCTTGCCCTAATGTCGCATTGCAATCCTACAAATATGCATCGAAATATAGTAAAGGAACATTTGTAACTGCTAATGCATATTTTGAAATAAGCCAAATTTATGTAGACATAGGCGATAAGAAAAATGCGCTTCTAAATTTAAAGAAAGCAATTGCATTAAAGGATGATTGCGAACAATTTTATGAAACGCAAAATGAAATTGCAAAGTATGGGCTTTCTAAATCTCACTCGTTATATTCATTAAGTTCGTGGAAAACAAAAGCTTCAGAAGCAATGTATTGTGGAAACTGGAAAAGAGCAAACTCTATTTTATATAGAAAAAAAAGAAAAAACTCACTTCCTTTTAAATTTAGACTGGAGGGAGCTAGAGGAAGTGAAGTTTTTTTTAAGTTATTCGAAGAATTATTGGAAACTAAGGATTATCAATTTGACTATGCAGACTGGTTTTATATTAAGCCAGTATTGTGGAACCAAAGTAGATTTTGGAATTATGTAGAAGAAGCTAGGAAGCGAAAACTTTCAGTCTGTCTTGAAAGAAAGTTTACTCGCAATAGTAAAGAAGATGCATAGAATTGAAAAGCGTTTATAATAATATATAAGTCGGTTTGTAATGACTTTTACCGTTAATCGTCTACACTCCCCACATTTTTTCATAATCTGGGGCGCATTACTAAAAAGACGGAAACAATTTCTGGAAGTTCAAAGATCTATGAATACCACTATGATTTAAGTGGCCGACTGGATGAAGTCAAAATAGATGGAGCCATCCAAAGAACTTATCAGTTTGATAGCAATGGCAATAGACTGTCTATTAATAATGGTCCTCAGAATGTCATTGATGCCCAAGACCGCCTCACCAGTAATGTATTTTCTTCGCTCTGGCGAGTCTATTGCCAACGTCTTGATTGCACAACAAGAATCATATAGAAAAATTTATGCAAAGTATGCTACTGAGGAAGATGGTATTTTAGATCAGCTTATACTTCCAGAAGGATATACTTTATATTTGGATGCAAAAAAAATTCCCAGAAAGTATATTGAATATATCCCAAAAGAACAACTGCCATATTTGTCAGATAGAAATTTCAGATTTTTAATTTCGATAACAAAAACGGATTGGGAAGATGTGTGTTTTTGGTTTGTATCGGATAATTCACAGCCGAGAATTCTAAAAGAATGTGCAAAGAAGTAATAAAAGTCGTAGATCTTATTTGCTTTAGTAACTGAATTTATATTTTCTGAATGGAAGGACCTATACGATCGACTCCAGATTTAGCTCCACCCACTCAGAACCGTTCAATCAATGTGATGGGTATTTTTAGTGATATAATCGATAGTTTAACGACAATAAGGATCAATATGGCGCGAATTTTAAGAAAGTGGTTACCGTCAGGTTTGGTTATTAAAGATATTATCGGCAGTATGAGTGACTTCGAAAAGTTGCTTATCCGCTGTTATTTTTCTTTGTCATTACTGGTTCCGTTATTATATTCAGTTATGCAGCTAGGCCCTATTAGAGCTTTAACGTTGGGTAATTTAGGTATACTTGGAATTTTTTTTAACATTTATCTCATTTTGGTAGTAGTCTATTTAGAAAAGCTGCCAAGCTTCCTTGTCGAACTTTTTAGTTACAAACCATTTATAAGTATTGGTCTCTTAATTATCTCAATTATGGACTGGTTGATTGGATATCCTGCTGAATTACTATATGAATCATTTTTCCAAGGATCTATATCGATTTTGTTTATTAGTCTTTTTATAAAAATAAGACGATTGGCATATATTAAGATGAGTTCTATAGCAAATGAGGAAAATTCAGAAATTACAATGAGCGAAAGGTAGAACTTTTAAAAGTATTTGCTCGCAAGAAAAGACCCACAGAAAAAATGGCAAATACCATCCAGGGAAAAATGGTTGAAATTGAATATAGAATTAAAGACCTACAAAAGATTCGTCGCCATCTACAAAAAATTGTAGAAAGGCGGTAGGAGATCACTTCTCTTAATGTCAAAGCAAAAATACCCTGTATTATTAGCTAATTACGCGATTGAGGTAGGTTTAAGTAACAAGACCCAATTAATATTGGCCATTGACATTGGTTCCGTATTATGGTACCACTTAAAGGGTGAACAGCAAGCATCAGAAGACTCTAGAGAAAGTATTTAAAGATCCAGTTTCACCAAGTATTCCGTGGCGAGATATTGAGAAGCTGTTTCTCGCTTTAGGAGGAGAGGTTAAAGAGGGGGCTGGTTCACGTGTTCGGGTAAAGTTAGGAGATGTTTTTGCTGTTTTTCATAGACCTCATCCAGAGAGAGTAACTGACAAGGGAGCGGTAAAATCTGTGAGGAAGTTTTTAACAAATTCAGGTGTATTAGAAAACTTGGAGGATAACGATGCTTAAATATAAAAATTTGCTAGGTAGAGTCACTTATGATGATGAAGCAAAGATTCTTCATGGTGAGGTGATTGGTATTAATGATGTTATTACTTTTCAAGCAAAGGATGCCGATACGATAGAGGCAGAATTTAAGGCCTCTGTTGATGACTATTTGGCTTTTTGTGAAGAAGAAGGAAAAGAACCTGAAAAGTCAGTATCAGGAGAAACAAGGATTCGTATGGGTGAAGAAAGACACCTTCTTGTTTCAAAGATCTCTCAAGCAAAAAATGTAAGTATGAATGATTGGCTTAATGAAGCTATTGACGAAAAAATCAAAAAAGAGGTTGGTTGAAAAATGGGCCGATTTTTGGCCAAAAGTTTTCAAAAGCTCGATACATAGATACGCCTCAAAAATAGTGGGAACGAAAACGGTAAGATGTTAGTTGCAACAAAGTTTATTAATAGAAACCTTCTAAAAAATCTTAGTGGGCTCACCCACAATATAAGGATCCCCCCCAGAAACTGATCTGTCCATAACAAGTTTGTTAGGGTCTAAATGATGCTCTTTAAAAACTTCCTCGGCGATTTGACGAACGGTTGTTTCTTTGCCGGAACAAATGTTGGCAATAGGAGGGGGAGTGGACATTTTAATATATGCCATTAGCTTATCGGCCACTTCGTCAGCTGCAAGAAAGTCGCGAACATTATTTAAGCCAGGAATGGGGGAATAGTCTTTGGCGATGGCCCGGTTGTGCAGGCCGGTTAACAAAAATCCAGGTCGCATTATAGGGGAAAGAACACTGAAGACGCGAGCAATTAATAGTTCACAGGAACTTTTGAGAGATTCTTTTTGAAGAAGCTCTTCGGCTTCTAATTTTAGCTCTCCATAAAAACTTTTCGGCTTTAATGGATGCTGGGTGGTCACCTTTTCACCGATTCGTGACGGGGCATAGACATGAGAGGTGGATACAAACAAAAAGCGGGGAATGCCGATTTCTTTAGCTGCTTGATACCATTTTAAAGCTCCCATGACGTTTCTCTCACGGGCCAGTTCGGGATCTTTTGCGCACTCGGGAAGACTCGTCATAGCTGCCAGGTGAATGAGTCCATCAGGGGTTGTGGGAAGCGCTTGCAACTCTTGAATTCTTAGCTCCAGAGGATCCTCTAGGCGCGTTTTAAGGGCTGAAACCGTATTAGGCAAAAAGCTACCAATGCTTCCCGTTGTTCCGGTAGCCGCAATATTATCCCACTTCACTTTTAAACCGATAATTGAGCGCGATTTTAAAAATCCCCGTTAAGGCTGAGGAAACTTCTTTAAAACTGGTGTTGCTCACCCCTCGCTCGCGATTGACAAACAAGATGGGGAAAGAAGCAATGCTGTGGTGATATCTTAAAAAATAAGAAAGAGTTTCACTTAAATAAATATAGCCTTTGTTTTTTTGGGGTAAAGAGAGCATCAGTTCTGCAGATTTTTTGTTATAAAAACGAAACCCATTTGTATAATCACTGATCCTAAACGAAATAAGAATTCGCGCCAGAAGATTGGCGCAAAAGCTCAATATCTTTCTTGATAAGGGCCAACCAACAATTTTGCCATCAGGGTAACGAGAACCCAATACAACATCAGAGGACCTCAAAAGCTCTAAGCCTTTAGGAAGGTCCGTGGGAGGATGTGAAAAGTCACAGTCCATTTCAATAAAAGATTCAAAATTTTCAGAGGCCTCTTTAAGGCCCCACTGCAAACCCCTGCGGACCGCTCCACCCCGCCCATCTTTTTCTGGACGCGTGATTAAGTGAAGATGTTTTTGGCGATCACTAGATAAAGAACTTTGAAATTCTGCTATGATTTGAGAGGTGCCATCGGGACTATTATCATCCACAACACAGATAAAATACTGAGGATCAACGTCCCACAGAGCTTTTATCAAGTCGACGAGATTTTCTTTTTCATTATAGGAAGGCAAAACAACCAATGTATTACTCATAGATTTTGCAACTCCTTTAAAGCGGCATCGACGCAACTCAGTGACTCTTCATTGAGATTGTCGGGATGACAGCCAATCATAAAGCCATTTTCTAAAACCTGATCGCATACAGGCAATGGGCCTTTTCGATAATTTATAGATTGAATGGCCGGATGCTTTGTCAAATTTCCAGCGATAATGGGGCGAGTTTCAACGCCGTTTTTTTCAAATACGGACATCACGCGTTCTTTGGAAACGGACGATTCAACAAGAATAGGAATATTCATCCAAGAGTGCTCGTTTCTTCTTGTTTCTTGTAAGCATTCAGCACCGATAATGGTTAGCCATGGGGTCTTGTTTTGAAAACGACCGGTCACTTCGTTTGCGACCTGTTGGCGTTTTTTTACGAATTCGCTTAACTTTTCAATCTGTACCAAACCAATGGCGGCTTGCAGTTCCATTGGACGAACATTGTAGCCGGTGGAGACAAAGAAAAAGCGCTCATCTAGATCTGGATAGTTGTTTTTCCAGGTCTCTTTGTCGCTTCGATCTCGAATCCAGCCGTGCGCCCTATAGGACCTAAGATCATCAATCAGTTCGTCGTTGTCTGTGACAATCATTCCGCCTTCAATGGTTGTTAAATGATGGGAGAAAAAATGAGAAAAGCTTCCGCCAAGTCCAAAGCGCCCGACATGGGTGCCATGAAAGCCAGCCCCAAGAGTTTCACAACAGTCTTCTATAAGAGTGAGGTGGTGTGCTTGACAAAATTCAGTCACCGCATACATGTCCGCAGAACGACCGAGCACGTGAATTAAAAACATCCCTTTAGTTTTTTCCGATAAAAGGGACTCGGCACTTTCCAAATTTATGGCCAGTGTTTCCGGATCGCTATCAACAAAGACAGGAACAAGCCCAAGTTGCACCAATGGCCAAACGGTTGTCGGCCAAGAAAGGGCTGGCACAATCACTTCATCGCCGGGCTTTAATGGCGAAGCCCCATTTTGCGTGCGTCTTAAAAGAGCTTCAACTAATAGCAAGTTGGCAGATGATCCCGAATTGACCATTAAACTGTGTTTGGAGCCGACCCACTTGGCAAAGGCTGTTTCATACTCTTTAACTTTTTCACCCATTGTGTAGCGGCCGGAGCGCAACACAGCAATAGCCGCCTCTATCTCGGCGTTACCAAAATTATCAGCGGCTAAAGAGAACTTGGTCATAAGTGATACCGATTTTTTAAGTAATTAATGTCATGCTCAACCATTAGGGCCGCTAGCTCCTTAAAGCTTGTTTTGTGTTCCCACCCCAATTTTTCTTTTGCTTTGGTCGCGTCACCAATAAGCAGATCCACCTCTGCGGGTCTAAAATATTTTGGGTCAGTAACTACATAGTCTTGCCAATCCATACCGGCATGCTCAAAAGAGACTTTACAGAATTCTTCTACTGTATGGGTCTCACCAGTCGCTAAAACAAAATCATCGGGCTGATCATGTTGGAGCATCATCCACATACCTTCAACGTAGTCTTTGGCATAGCCCCAATCACGTTTTGCTTTTAGATTCCCTAGTTTCAGTTGTTTTTGCAGACCGAGCTTAATGGCGGCCACACCCAGGGTGATTTTTCGAGTGACAAAGTTTTCCCCACGGCGAGGTGATTCATGGTTAAACAAAATCCCATTTGAGATAAACATGTCATAAGACTCTCTGTAGTTAACTCCCATCCAGTAATTAAAAACTTTAGCAGCACCATAGGGTGAGCGGGGATAAAAGGGTGTGGTTTCTTTTTGAGGGATCTCTCGGACCATGCCGAACATCTCAGAAGAACCGGCTAAATAAATCTTAGGTGTTGTTCCAAGATCTCTTACGGCTTCTAGAAGTCTTAAGGTACCCAGACCCGTTACATCGGCTGTATAAACGGGAAGATCAAAACTAATTTTCACATGGCTTTGAGCGGCCAGGTTATAAACCTCATCCGGTTGAACTTGAAGTAGGATTCTTGTTAATGAAGCCGAATCGCCGAGGTCGCCGTAGTGAAGAGTGAAAGAAGAAGTGTTGTTGGTTTTTTCATGGTGCTTTGCCAAGTCAAAAAGGTGGTCGATGCGCTCGCGATTAAATGTACTAGCACGGCGAACCAGTCCGTGAACTTCATAGCCTTTTAGCAACAAAAATTCGGCTAGATAACTGCCGTCTTGTCCTGTCACACCGGTAATGAGGGCTTTTTTCATCGAAAGGATCCTTAGGGAATTAGAAATTGTGCTTTCTCTTTATGAAAGGCAAATTCAGCACGGATTTCCTAGTTAACACACTGGGGTGTGATCTTCTTATTTTGGACGTAGATTGTCCAGTGATTTTCCCGAGAAGTTCCTTAAAACCCCATTAAATTAAGGGCTTATTTATAGTCTTGAGGCAAAATTTCCTTAATTTTAGGGTGCTTAAGAACTCGATCTACCAGCTCCGCGTCTACATGGGGAAGGGGCCCTTTTTTTAGACGAACAAGCCCTTCCCCAGGAGTGATTTTTTCAGCAAAAACAGCTTCGACGATTGTCTGTTTGTAGATCTTTCTTTCCCGATATTCCGTGGCAATGTCACCAGGGGTGTAGTGAAAAGTGATCGTTAATAACAAGACAACAATAAGCGGCTTAAGCCATTTTTGCAGTCGTGGCCCGCCCCATAGGTCGACCAAGTATATGGTCACGGGAATGATCATCATAAACATATCCGCATAGCGAATTACAAATCCACCGCGCTTAACGGTTACAGCGGCCCCTTGAATAAGAAGCCAACAGATGATCCCAAGAGGAAACAATATCGCCGACCCGTCGAGCCTTTGGCGAAAGGCTTTGTAGATCACATAGGCTGATGGCAACCAATAAAAGAAAATACCTGTCATATCTGGCCAACCAATTGTTTTTAAAAATAGGTATGGAAACCGGCTCCAGGACTCTAAAGCCAAGGGTTCAGAGACAGCGACCTTGGGAATGGTTTTGTAAAGAAGAAATGTCGTTACAAGGCAAACAACAGAAAAAATTAAATGAAGATAACGGTCTCGGTTTTTTACAAACCGATAGCCTTCCATTATGCCAACAACAAAGGTCGTGATGAACCCACTTGCAATAGACAAGAAACTTAAAATAGAAAGAAGGTAGGCGAAAAAGAAATTCTTTTTAGGAGCCTCACTATAGGCGGCCATTTGTAGTGAGAGCATGGAAAAGAGAGTTAGAAAATACCAATGGACTTCGATGCCCCAAAGAAGACTGTCGTAACCAATCGGCAGAAAGAAAACTAAAAATAAAATAAAGACCGATAATGGAGAGGGACGTTCAAATTTTCGAATGTAGTCATAAATAAAGAAAAGACCGGTGGCAGCTAAAAATCCTGCCTGGACTTTCATGGATAAAACGGAGTCCCAGACGCCACCATTTAAATTAAATAGTGTTAAGAGATAAATTCGAGTCATTGCTATGGGGTGTTCATTGTGGGGCTTAAAAATATCCCAAAACGAAAAATGACCTTCTAAATAGGGAATATATAGTTTTTCACCTTCCATATCCCACTGGTCAAAATAAGGAACATCCACCCCAAAATAAGAGACCAGAATAATTCGAAAAACCCAGATGAGAGCGAACAAAGAAAAAGCCCAAGCCAGAGGGTGTTTTTTTAAAATGAGAGTTTTTTGTAAATCGTCCATGGCAGAGCCTTTAAAACAAGAATGATAAATCGCCAATAAAAGGGAAGATAAACGATGCCCAAATCCTTATCACTTTTTTTAATAAGTACTTGAGCAACGTTTTCAGGTGAGATAGCGGGAAACAGAAGTTTTTGCCCAAAGCTCAAATTGGTATCCACATACCCCAGACGGTAAATCTGAAAGGGAATGTTTTGCGAGCTTAAATAATGACGACAGCCCGTAACAAAAGATTCGAGAGCTGCTTTTGCTGTGGCATAAGCAATATTACGGCTTCGTGGAACCGGTGCCGCAATTGAGGAACAAACGGTGATGGATTTCAGTTTCCATTTTTTATGCTCGGTGGTGATCTGATTGGCAATGTGGATTGGGGCTAGAGCATTGACCTCAAATAAGGAACTTAAGGTCCGACTAGAAAGAGGAAATTGATCACTTTCCGAATTGGCACCTGAAATCAAGAATAGACGGGAGACATCCCCTAAGGAGTTTTCTGCCCGTTCGAAAAGCCTCTGGCTTTTTTCTTCGTTCCAATTACTTAAATCAAGCGAGAGATAACTCACTTTTCCAGACGTCGTCTGATTAAGATGGTTGGCAAGAGCTGAGAGATCTCTTTCTTGGCGGGCCACTAAAAGCAACTTGTAGCCTTTCTTTGCAAGTTGTTCCGCTAAAGCGCGTCCCACTCCGGAGCTTGCTCCTATAATGAGTGCGGCAGAAGAGACCTGACTCATTTTAAGATCCTTTGTAAAAAAGCACTTTGAACTCGACGACGCTTATCAAATTGGAGGAGGTCCCTTTTAAACCGATGAAGCCTTTCTCCATAAGTCTGCTCGATCACGTCGCTACTTAAACGACTATCTTTATAGACATTGGGAAGGCCTTGATGGCGAATGACCAATTTGTCCAATTCCGAAAAGTAACTAAGAGTCTTAGGATTGGCCACAGCATTAATGGCCAAAACAACCCCTTTGTGGGTGAAATTGAGATAATTATCATAGGTTTCATTAAAAAGTTTCAAAGATCCCAGGGTGATATCTGGTAGGGCTTTTTGTGTTATCAAATATAGATCGTCGCAAAACGCCTTCCAATTATCTAACGGGATGAGCAATTGCGACTCTCTATAGCCTTTTGCGCCAAACAAGTGAAAGTAAATTTCATTGCCGGAAATGGGAAAGGCTCCAGAAAAAGCATCAAGAGTTTCCACGGTCTCTTTAAGACTTTCTTTAATTGAGTAAGCGCGGTTGATCTTACGACCCATCATGGGAGCAAGCAGAGAGCCGGGTCGCACGTGGCCTCGATTCTTAGCCGTAAGACGAGTAAAGTCGTTTGAATTCGTAGAGGTCACGGCTGAAGAAAAGTCTTCACAGTAAAGAGTCCCTTTTCCAAACGACAGACGATCTTTTTGAGTTAAGTCGTTCCATGAATAAACTTGGGCGTGAAGTGTTTTCAGAGTCTCTAATTGTTCGGGAGCTTCCCACAAGTTTGCTAAAGGAAGCTTTTTCTTTTTAAGGCTTTCCCCTTCAAGTTCTTGAATTTGTAAAGTGACCTGTGTGACAAAACCAGTAGACCCTGCCCCACCGAGCGTGAGACCAAATAAAAAAGCATGTTCATTGTCTTGGCGGACTTCAAGCTCTCCGTGATCGGGCTGATACAGCATGAATGATTTGATAGATTGACTAAAATAACCTTTGCTTTTCCCGTGGATATTAAATCCTATACAGCCACCAATGGAAATGTTGGGATGTCCAGGTAAGGGAGAAAACCAGTACCCTCGTCGAAGTAGAAATTTCAAAAGATCACCGACCCGAAGATTCGGCTCGACTGTGATTTCCAAATTTTCGGGATCGAAACTAAGAATCCGATTAAAGGCCTCGGAGCTGACGGTGATACCACCCTCCGCGGCAGAGGCCAGGGGCAAACTCAACCCAGCCCCTTGAATGGAAAAGTGTTCCGCTGTTTTTAAAGTGCTAAACAAAGAGTGATAACGATCTGGCTTTGTGTACCAAACTTCTGCTTTTTCCGTTCCATCAAATGAAACCAATTGAGAAAAGCTCGAAGGAAAAGGAGGTGATTCAATCGACATAGAGATCCTAGGTCGGTTTTTTTGCTAAGATAAAAAACTGTTTTCCCA
Source organism: Bdellovibrionales bacterium (assembly GCA_020435025.1). Classification (GTDB taxonomy): domain Bacteria; phylum Bdellovibrionota; class Bdellovibrionia; order Bdellovibrionales; family UBA1609; genus JAGRAG01. The sequence goes on from JAGRAG010000027.1 coordinate 10,463, forward strand.
TAATTTTCCAAACAAAAGGAACCATCAAATAGATTCGCACCAACAAGGGATGGCTGGGAATTTTTGATTTCGTCGAAAAGGGAACAAATTTGGCGTGAACTTTTTCAATGGCAAAATTCGTCATTTCTAAACCCTCTATCATCGTTAGGTGAGAAAGAGGCAGATGGTGATCATAAAAGTCCCAATAAGCATCATAGCAGTACTTAAAATTGGGTTGCATCATCATAAAAGAGCCACCAGGTTTTAAGACCCGATGAATTTCTTTTAGGACATTCGTTAACACGTCTTTGTTAGGAAGGTGTTCGAAAAAATTACTGACGAAAACCACATCTATTGTATTGCTTTCAAGCATTGTTAAATTGTCAGCCGATCCGAGATGGAACTCTATTTCTTTGGGAAGAAGCGCTTGAACTTGGTCATTGAGGTCAACGGCAACTTTTCGTTTTGCATCAATGTTTCCTAAAAACTCACCGAAACCACAAGCTAATTCCAGAACGGCATCTGTTGGCCGAATAAATTTTTGAAAAAAGTGACGGCAGAGAACTTGCCAAACTCGTTCCTTCTTAACTCTTTCTTGCTCGGAAAATCGCACGTCATACAGTGCGCCTAATTGATTCATGTGGGGTCCTGACGGCGGTTAGGTGGCAAATCATACTCGGGAGAAAAGATTTTTCTATAAATAGAGAACATATCTTTAATGGTCGCTAATATGTTTTTTACGGAAGTGGAAGCGCCCTTTCCAAACTCCCGGGGAAAAGTCTGGATACCCATTTCACCAATGGGATGTCCCTTGAGCATAGTTTTCACAACAATTTCAGCGCCGATAAAAGGGCTGCTACTTTCTAGGTTTAAGTTTTTTAAGATGGGTCTATGAATCAGCCGAAGTCCGGTACTGATATCGCGAAACTGGGTTCGATAAAGCCATCGAAAAACACAGTTATAAGTATAAGAGATAAACTGACGAAGACCAGAATAGAGCTTGACGTAACGAAAGGTAATAATCAGATCATAGTGCTTTCTTAATGGGTACATTCTTAAAAGATCGTAGACATCGTATTCATCATCCCCGTCAGTGAAACAGATCCACTCTTTTCGGGCATTTTCAAGCCCTGTGCGAACAGCCGCCCCATAGCCCTTGTTCACTTCGTGGTGAATGACACGAACCACGTTCGGATGTTCTGCGGCCAATTGATCGGCAATTTCACCAGACCGATCCGGTGAGCCATCGTTAATGATCAGGACTTCGTAGTCATCAGTGAGATTTTTCAATACTGTTAATGATTTTTCCGTAACACGCTTGACCGTGTTCTCGTCATTATAAACTGGAAAGAAAACAGTAATGCTCACTGATAAAAACCTTTTTTACTTAATTTGCGAGGCGAGTTTTTTTAAATACGATCCGTAACCACTGTTAGGTGCTTTTTCGGCCAATTCTGTAAACTGCTCCCTTGAAATAAAACCTTGAAAGTAGGCGATCTCTTCTAGACATGCGATTTTTAGTCCCTGACGCTTTTCGATTGTCTGAACAAATTGAGCCGAAGTTAACAAAGAATCATCGGTCCCGGTATCAAGCCATGCATAACCTCTTCCAAGAGCCGTGACGCTGAGCTCTTTGTTTTGCAAATAGACCCGATTCACGTCGGTGATCTCGAGCTCTCCACGAGCGGAAGGCTTAAGACCTTTGGATATTTCTACCACGCGATTGTCGTAAAAATAGATGCCTGTAATAGCCCAATTTGATTTAGGTTCTTTAGGCTTTTCCTCAACTGAGAGAGCATTAAAGTTTTTATCAAACTCGACAACACCATATCTTTCAGGATCTTGAACGTGGTAGGCGAAAACATTAGCGCCTTTTTCGATATTTGCCGCTTTTTTAAGAAGATCGGAAAGTTTGCCGCCATAAAATAAATTGTCACCTAAAACTAAGGCAACGTTATCGTCACCGATAAACTCTTCGCCAATAACAAAAGCTTGAGCAATTCCTTCAGGCTTTGGTTGTTCTGCATATTGTAAATTCAAGCCAAGTTCTTCGCCGGTTTCAAGAAGCTCGCGAATGATCGGAAGATCACGAGGGGTGCTGATGATCAAAATGTCACGAATGCCAGCTAACATCAATATGGAAAGTGGATAGTAAATAGTAGGTTTATCATAAACCGGTAACAGCTGTTTGCTGATGGCTTTGGTTGAAGGGTAAAGACGTGTCCCACTTCCTCCGGCTAAAACGATTCCTTTCATGCTTTCTCCAATACGGCCTGTGCCCACTTTTCATTGTTTAAATACCACTGTATCGTCTCTGAAATGCCTGTTTCAAAACTCCACTGGCGTTTAAATCCTAATTGGTTTTCTGCTTTACTGTCATCGATAGCATATCGCCAGTCATGACCCTTTCGGTCTTCAACAAAAGTAATAAGTTGACGGTAACTTTCACCACTACTTCTAGGACGAATTTTATCAAGGGCATCACAAAGGGTGTGAACGACAGTTAGATTTTGCCTTTCTGCTCGGCCACCAAAACAGTAGGTTTCGCCGGGGACTCCTTCTGTCAAAGCGAGATAGACGCCGTAACAGTGATCCTTTACATGAATCCAATCTCTGACATTTTTACCATCACCATACACAGGAAGAGGCTTTTCACTCAGCGCACAATTGATCATATGAGGAATGAGCTTTTCAGGAAACTGCTTAGGTCCATAGTTGTTAGAACAGTTAGTTGTGATGGTTGGCAGTTGATAGGTATGAAACCAGGCTCGCACTAAATGATCACCGGCTGCTTTAGATGCGGAGTAAGGAGAGTTTGGTGAGTAGGGAGTGGTTTCAGAAAAGTATCCTTCTTCACCCAGTTCACCATAGACTTCATCTGTAGAAACTTGAAGATATCTAAAATCTTTTTGTGTTTGCGGATCGAGACCTTTCCAGTATTGGTAAGATTGATCGAGTAAGGTAAACGTACCTTGAATATTTGTTTGAATAAACTCGGCGGGGCCATCAATGGATCGGTCCACATGGCTTTCAGCCGCAAAGTGAACGACAGACTGAATGTTTTTGCTTTTCAGCAAGGACGCCATAAGATCGGCGTTACAGATATCGCCTTCGATCAATTCAAACGAACCGGGCCCTTTGATGCTTTCAAGGTTTTCTTTGTGGCCGGCATAAGTCAGTTTATCTACGACATAAACGTTATGGCCTTTTTCCACCATCATTTCCACAAAGTTGCTGCCGATGAATCCGGCCCCACCCGTGACGATCATGTTGTGTGACATTATTATCTCCAAACAATTGAAATAATTGAGGCTTTTTAAAAGCTAAAGAGGTCGCCTAAGTATTTAAATATATTTGTTATAGCTACCTTTATTTGCCTTATTAATCAACAGATGGGGGGTGGGGATAAAGACAAAACACCGCTGCGCGTCTATAACACCTCTTCCAGAGTGTAAGGAAAAATGCGGTCGAATTTCTCCCACTGATCAGGACCGAAAAGGCCTTTAGATAACACAACAGAGCTGTTTGGCGGGACAAAATCAAATTTGTTTGAAAGAGTTCCAGAATTTAAGTCCAAGACAAAGAGAGTATTTAGGGAGCTATTCAAGGAAGTGACCTTTTTTAATTCTTCATAGGTCGTCAAAAAAGAAATGGGGAAAGGAGCCCAAGACAGGTTTTTAGGCAGTGAGCCCGAAGAGAGTCCTCCTTTGGGCTGGTAAACAACAATCTTACTGTCGGGTCCAAGACCTCGCAATGATGCAAAATATTTTAGCGGGGATGGCAGCAAAAGAGTGACGGTTGTTCCCACGCCTTCTTTTGAGGAAATGTTGAGATCCCCTAGCCAAGACTTTATCTTTTCATTTGCATGCCACAGGCCAAGTCCGGAACCAGAGGGTTTGTTGTAACTTTCTCCTTTTTTTAAAATTTCATTTAGCTTTTCTAAGGGAATACCACAGCCAGAATCAGAAATTTCAATTTTAATATCATCGGAATCCTTCTTAATCTCAATTTTTACTAAAGCTTTGTCGTTTGAGGCTTCGAGTGCATTGTTGACGATGTTTGAAATGACTCTTCTAAAATCCGAGCCAGAAACAAGTGCAGAGGTTCTTATCTTGGAATCGGGATACAGAAAGATAAAATTGCAATTAGGAAAATTTACTCTTTTCTCGTTGACGACTTGCTGAACAAGATCTTTTAACGGCAAGAGTTCAATATCTGAATTGGTTGTAACCGATTCCACTTTTGGCTTACGAGAATTACAGTTTTTAGGTTGACTGCGATTCTGTCTAACGTGGTCTAGATCATTTACAATATCGGTGATTCTCGTGCAAATAGAGCGAACGAGGCTTTGACTTTCTTCATCAGCTTTAATCGTTTTTGATAGTACAGAAAGCGCAGAAAGTGGTGACTTTATATCGTGTGCCACTTGGGCGGAGAGCTCTGTTAAGGCATTTAGCCGAGAGATTTCAATTTTACGTGTTTGTGCTTCAAGCCATGAAGAAGTCAACTGGTTAAACCAGAGTTGAACTGTTTGAATCTCATCTCTGTCTCCGGGATCAGAGAGCGAAAGGTCAATTTTACTAGCTTCTTGTTTCAAGCTATTTTTGAGCTCTTGAAGGGGCTTTGTTAATCTGTTTACTGAGTGCCAGCTAAATAAAAGATAGCATAACCAAAACGCAAAAAAACCAGTGAAAAAAATTAGAAACACTTTTCTTTGCTGCTGCCATTCTTTCATTAAACTCAAAGAGGCAGAAAAATGCCCAATAATATCTGAGTTTGGACCATTAAAGTAGACAGGCAAAGAAAAATTCAGTTCCCAATATTTATCTAGGGGACTAGTTAGTTTTATAATGAGGAAGTCTAATTCATCGATTATAGATGTAGATACTTGTTCACCGTATGATTCCATCCACATTGGATTAGGATCGTTGTTACTAACGAATGATGCGTTTTCCAGTTTATACGATTGTGCTATGGAGGACAAATTTCTCTGAAAGGAAAAAAGATCTCCCATGCGATAAGCACTAGCCGCTTGAGAAACGGACTTGTTGATATTTTTAATTGAAGTATTTGAGTTTATATTTGCATAGGTGGAAACCATAGCAAAATAAATAAGTACCATTCCTGCCATGCTCCAGAAGGCAGAAAGCTGTACGATCCGCTTTAGAATATTGTAGGCAATGCTCATGATTTCCTCACAGCTACAATAGCAAAATAATTTATTGGCATAGAAGTTGACGGGGAAACATATCCAACCATTTCATCCCATGACTCTACAACTAGACCAGCACCATCTAGCAAATTTAAAATGGATTCTTTGTCTGTTGAGTAGTAAGAAACTTCAGGCGTGGACTGTGCTCTTAAGCGTAGAGTCTCCTTGTTTTGCATGGCTTCAAAAGTTAAAAAAACTTTCCCGCCTGGCTTAAGGGAACGATAAACGTCGGCCAATAGTATCTTTGGATCTTCAATAAACTCCAAGAAGCTCAACATAAAAACAACATCAAAGACATTCTCTTCGATAATGGGAAAGCCATTTGTCAAATCAGCACAGATAACAGATCTATACAAATTAGTTTTTTTGGCGGCCCCAACCATTTCTTCGCTAAAGTCGACACCATATAAATTTCCTTTAATATCTATTTGAGCGAGGCACTTAGCGATACTCCCGTTGGCGCACCCTAGATCAAGAATTTCCAA
>JAGRAG010000028.1 GCA_020435025.1 Bdellovibrionales bacterium
TTCATCCGCAATTAAAGGGTGCCGTCGATAGTTCCAAGTATTTATTTTTCGAAGAGTTGACTTTGCGTAGGTCACAATTCCGATAGTTCCCTGAAAAAGTTCTAAAAAGTTTGAATAAGAATCCACTCTGAAGGCGCAAGTCGTCTTCGGATTGCATCACTAAAGTGCTGCAACCCGGATACGCCTAGCGCACCGTTCAACATTCTTATTCAAACTTTCTAGAACTTTTTCTGAGAACTATCGGAATTGTGAATCAGCTTTCTATAAGGTTATGGACTCTTTATATTGGCCAAAAACTTTTCGTAAGGAGTCGCTAATTTCACCCAAGGTTACATTATTTTCCACAGCTTCAACAAACAACGGCATCAAGTTATCATCTGTTGCAGCGGCGTTTCGTACTCTCTCAAGGTGCTTTTCTACCAACTTCTGATCTCTGGACTCTTTAAATCTTTTTAAACGAGAAATTTGTTCGTTAGCCGTTTCATCACTCACTTTTAATGTTTCTATGGGATTTTGTTCTTTCTGAATAAAATCATTTACGCCAACAATGATCTCTTCTTTAGATTCAACATTTTTTTGAAACTGATAGGCCGAGTTTTGAATCTCATTTTGAATCCAGCCGGTCTCGATACATTTAATCACACCACCAAGAGATTCTATGCGTTCAATGTAACTTAAGGCGGCCTTTTCTATTTGGTCAGTTAGGGACTCTACATAGTATGACCCGGCTAAGGGATCAATTACATCAGCTACCCCGGACTCGTGCGCAATGATCTGTTGAGTGCGTAAAGCTATGGTCGCGGCCTTCTCGGTTGGAAGTCCTAAAGCCTCATCCATCGAATTGGTGTGAAGGCTTTGGGTTCCTCCAAGAACGGCGGCCAGGGCTTGCGTTGTGACTCGACAAATATTATTTTCTGGCTGTTGAGCTGTTAAAGTTACGCCAGCTGTCTGAGTGTGAAAGCGAAGCTTTAAAGCTTTTGGGTCGGTTGCCCCAAAACGTTCTTTAAGAATCCGGGCCCACATACGACGAGCAGCTCGAAACTTAGCGATCTCCTCAAAAAAATTGTTGTGTCCATTGAAGAAAAAACTGAGTCGTTTAGCAAATGTATTTATATCAAGACCCGCATCTATGGCAGCCTGGACATAGGTGATTCCGTTGGCCAAGGTAAACGCAAGCTCTTGAGATGCCGAACTTCCGGCTTCACGAATATGGTATCCCGAAATGCTGATGGTATTCCAATTAGGCACTTCCTTAGAACAGTAGGCAAAGATATCCGTTATGATTCGCATCGAAGGTTTCGGTGGAAAGATATAAGTGCCTCGAGCAATATACTCTTTTAGTAAATCGTTTTGAATGGTGCCTTTTAAGTCTTTTTTAGAAACACCTTTCTTCTTTCCGATAGCTACATACAGAGCCAGTAAAATTCCCGCAGTGGAATTGATCGTCATAGAAGTTGAAACTTTATCTAAAGGAAGATCTTTCAGTAGGATCTCCATATCTTCGATAGAAGAAATCGCCACACCAACTTTGCCGACTTCTCCGGTAGACATGATGTGATCAGAATCATATCCCATTTGAGTTGGAAGATCGAAAGCGACGCTTAGTCCTGTGGTTCCCTTTTCTAAAAGTAGTTTGTACCGACGGTTGCTTTCCGCAGCAGATCCAAACCCAGCATACTGACGCATGGTCCATAGTCGTCCGCGGTACATGCTGTCCTGGACTCCTCGGGTGAAGGGATACTCTCCTGGGTTTCCCAAGTCTTGTTCGTAATTTTGAATAGAGGTGTCTTCAGGCACATAAAAATCTTTAAGCTCCATTTGGCTAGAGTTTAAAAATTTTTCTTTTCTCATTTTGTTAGGTTGCTTAGGATCACTCATCAAAGCCCCAGAAATTTTAAGATTCAAAGGTAATTAAATTTTGGCCGCTTTCAACGGTTTCACCTTCGCTGACATTAATATCGGCTACTATGCCGTCACGAGCCGCTCGCATTTCGTTTTCCATCTTCATGGCTTCCATGATGAGTAAGGGATCACCCGCTTTGATCTCATCTCCTTTAGACACCATAATTTTTACGATCTTACCCGGCATACCAGCATTGAGGTGATCCGAAGCACTCGCTGAAGCACCGCCCTTTAGGCTTTCATGAAGTAGCATTTCGTCATTTGAAATTTTAACGGTACGGTAGGAGCCTCGAGTATAAACATGTTGATTGAGTCCATCAGTAACAACGTCAACAAGGTAAGAAGAGCCTTTGAATAAAAAACTAATTGCGTTGTCAATTTTTTGATAGTCAGTTTTTGGAAATTCATGAACGTAGGGGTCACTGCCCTCTGGCTTTAATTGAACGCGCCAGTGGGTTCTGTTTTCTGAAACGATCACTTCATACTCAATGCCATTGGCTTCGGCAACAAATAACATATTTTACCTCATTTGAGACATGCGTCCGGCATGTTTCCATTTGCTAGCGACATTTAAATTCTTCATCTCGGTGTTTTTGTGAGACTCATAAGCATCAATTGCGGCGGCGATGATGAAAACATCATCATCGACATACATAAACATATCTTTTTGTGTGCGCCCAGAAATGTATTTATCGATAAATTGCGTCGTGTAGGAACCATCTAAAAAGATTTCGTGTTGAAGAATATTTTTGTGAAGAACAATGTTGCTTTTCACTCCCGTCATCATAAATTCGGCCAAAGCTCGTTGAAGCGTGCGAATACACTCTTCACGATCGTGGCCCCACGTAATTAACTTAGCCACCATCGGGTCATAGTGGATGGGGATTTCATAACCAGAATAAGCACAGCCATCTACACGAACCGCTGGGCCTTGCGGTATTCGGCAGCGACGAATTTTACCGGGACTAGGTATAAAAGTGAGGGGATCTTCAGCACAAATTCGAAGTTCAATGGCGTGACCATTTCTTTGAATCTCATTTTGCTTAAATGAAAGCTCTCTTCCGGCAGCTACATGGATTTGCTCGGCAACAAGATCCAATCCAGTGATCAACTCCGTTACGGGATGCTCCACTTGAAGTCGAGTGTTCATCTCCATAAAGAAAAATTCTTTCGTGTTATTATCAAAAATAAACTCTATAGTTCCCGCTCCGACGTAGCTAATAGACTGTGCTGCCCGGACAGCCACCTTTCCCATTTCTTGTCGAACTTCTTCTGGGACAGAAATACTAGGTGCCTCTTCGATTAACTTCTGATGACGTCTTTGAATGGAACATTCACGATCATAGAGATGAACAACGTTGCCCTTTTTATCACCAAAGACTTGAATTTCTATATGTTTAGGGCTTTGAATAAAGCGTTCAATAAAGACACGATCATCGTTAAAGTAGTTTTTTCCTTCAGACTGACAAGCGCGAAAAGCACTGGCGAGTCCTTTGGGTTCAGTCACCACTCGAATCCCTTTTCCACCACCACCGGCGGAGGCTTTGATGATTACGGGGTATCCCACTTTCTCCGCCGCCACTTCGGCCTCTTCGACCGAATTGATGACCCCTTCGGAACCGGGAACCGTAGGGACTCCCGCTTTTTTCATAAGTTCTCGTGAAGCAAGTTTATCTCCCATATCTTTAATATTTTGAGGGGTGGGACCGATAAAAGTGATGCCTTCTTTTTCTAGGGCTTCCGCAAAGTCTGCTTTTTCGCTTAGAAAACCATAACCAGGGTGAATAGCATCCGCACCTGTATTTCGGGCAACATCAATGATTTTATCAATTCTTAGATAAGATTCTGTACTTGGAGCAGGTCCTATGCAGTAGGCCTCATCTGCTAACAGAACATGTAAACTGTTTCGATCGGCCTCACTAAAAACAGCGACAGTTTGAATACCTAAAGCGCGAGCTGAGCGGATCACGCGAATGGCAATTTCACCTCTATTGGCAATTAATATTTTTTTAAACACAATGAACTCCTAAAGCGGAATGTTGCCATGTTTTTTAGGCGGGTTAGTGTCTTTTTTATTTTTTAGCATCTCTAGAGAATCAATAATACGTTTTCGAGTGAGAGCAGGCTCAATAACTTCATCAATATAGCCTAAAGAGGCGGCGACATAGGGATTATTAAATTCTCTTTCGTACTCTTCGATCAATTCTTTGCGTTTAGACTCAGGATCATCAACGGCTTTCAGTTGATTACGGAAAATAATATTAACGGCACCTTCCGCTCCCATGACGGCTATTTCCGCAGTGGGATAGGCGAGGTTGATGTCACCACGAATATGCTTAGACGACATAACATCATAAGCCCCGCCGTACGCTTTACGAGTGACCACGGTAATTTTCGGTACAGTTGCTTCACAGTAGGCATAGAGTAGTTTTGCGCCATGAGTGATAATGCCATTCCACTCTTGATCTGTTCCTGGCAAAAACCCGGGAACGTCTTCAAAAGTAACAAGGGGGATATTAAAGGCATCACAAAAACGAATAAATCGAGCCCCTTTAACACTGGATTCGATATTTAAACAGCCGGCAAGAACCTGAGGTTGGTTGGCGACAATTCCTACTGTGCGTCCATTAAAACGAGCAAAACCGACAATAATATTCTGAGCATAGTTTTTATGAACTTCTAAAAAATAGCCTTCGTCGACAACGGTCGTGATCAGATCAAGCATGTTGTAGGGCTTCTTAGGGCTATCCGGAATCAGAGTGTTTAATGATTCATCGATGCGGTCCGGTCGATCGCTTGTTTGAATCACAGGAACATCATCGACATTGTTACTGGGTAAGAAATTGAGAAGCTCGCGAATCATCAACAAACAGTGTTTGTCACTGTCCGTAGCGAAATGAGCAACACCGGATTTCTGGCTATGAGTGGAGGCTCCACCTAACTCCTCTTTGGTCACTTCTTCATGAGTCACAGACTTAATGACGTCAGGACCTGTAACAAACATGTAGCTCGTGTCTTTCACCATAAAGGTAAAATCTGTAAGCGCGGGGCTGTAAACTGCGCCTCCAGCACAGGGGCCCATTATGGCGCTAATTTGGGGAATGACCCCTGAGGCCAGAGTGTTCTGTAGAAAGATATCAGCGTACCCACCAAGAGCAGCCACTCCTTCTTGAATACGGGCCCCTCCAGAGTCATTAAGTCCAATCATTGGAACTCCATTTTTCATAGCAAGTTCCATAACTTTTAAAATTTTATTTGCTTGGGTGCGAGACATGCTTCCACCGTAAACTGTGAAATCTTGGCTGTAGACGCAGACAAGTTTTCCATTGATACGTCCATATCCAGTTACGATGCCATCGCCATCTATGTGGGTTTTATCCATTCCAAAGTTTGTACATTTATGGGTCACAAATTTATCAAGCTCGATAAAGCTACCGGGATCTAACAAGACAGCCAATCTCTCTCTTGCAGTTAGGCGGCCGCCTTCTTTGTGTTTTGCGACCCGTTCGGGTCCTCCGCCGGCGAGACAGGCTTCATTTCGTGCATCTAATTCAAAAAGTTTTTTTTCTGTTAAAGATTGAGTTTCTATTTCACTCATCAACATCTCCAAAGTTCTAGTGAACATCGCAACAAGTTAAATACTACCGCGGACATAAGCCATCTCGTACTTGATCAGGTACTGGGGATCAAAATCCAAGAAAGCGCAATCCGCCAATTATTCAATGTAACGCCATTTTTTAGCATGCCATTATATTGATAACACCCAAAAAAAGACCGTTATGGCGCACGGCACCCCTTCGGTAATTGTTTAGGATTTCGGGAAAACAGAAAATTGCACGGGGCACTCATTGCTGCGCCGAGCCATTCGGAGAGATGTTGATGTCATTTAAATTGAACCCTTTACTTGCAGATGAAAGTAAAAGGTTCGGTTTCAATGGCTTTCTAAATAATCGATGGCATTTCGAACGTTCACCCGTCCCTGAGTAGAGTTTCTGTAGTCTGAGCGAATAGTCACTGAGTTTAATATGGCTGAACGAACCTCTTGAATCGATGCTGTGGGACGAGCACTTAAAAGAAGCGCTGCGACTCCTGAGATAAAAGGAGCCGACATACTGGTGCCTGACATCTCACCCAAAGTATCGTTAGGTAGGGTCGACACAATTCTATGACCGGGAGCAAAGATGTGAACACGGACATCCCCATAGTTTGAAAAGTCGGCTTGATTTAGGTTTTGTGTAGTTGCACCAACGGTAATTTGTGTTGGCAAGTTAAAGGAGGCGGGAAACTCAAAAAGTTTGTCGATATTTGAGTGATTGTTTCCGGCAGCGGCGACAAATAGTACCCCCTCTCTAGAAAGTGACTGGATTTTTTGCTCCAGTGTTTTAGAGCAAGAGGAACCGCCCCAACTGGCATTGATCACCCGAGCCCCTCGAGATATGGCATAGTCAATGGCCTTTATGGAATCACTGAGAAGTCCTCCGTTGGGACCTATAAAACGAAGAGGAAGTATTTTTGACTCGGGAGCAATTCCTTGGACTTTTGAAGGATCTGTTGTCATATCATCATGAGCAGCCGCAATAATTCCAGCGACATGCGTTCCGTGACTGTCAGAACCATCCAAGGATTTCTGGAGAGATTGGCCCTCATAAAAATCATAACCGGCATAGTCATCAACAAGACCATTGCCATCGTCATCTACACCATTTGTGGATTTATCTTTACCATCAGAATCTAGTCCGGACTCCCCCAAATTAAAATCTATCTGATCTCTGAGTTGGCTATGAGAGATGTCGACTCCGGAATCGATCACAGCTACAAGCACACCTTGTCCGCGAACTCCACGGGACCACGCGGCGCTAGCGTCTAGTTGTGCAGGACCATAGATTAAAGAATCCGTAATAATAGTTTGAGTTTGAAGGAGAGGCTCAGGCTGAGGAGAGGGTTCAATCCATTGATCGTATTGGACATACTCAATCTTTTCTAAATTTTCTTTTAAAAAATCTTCTACGAATTCGTCACGATTGGCAGCAATTTCCATTGAAATTAAACCACTTTTCCAGGTGACTAAGAATTGGTTTTCCACGCGGTTTTGCTGGCAAGTGGTTTCTTCTGGAAAAACGGTTTCGACGGTTTTATCATCGCTGCCACAGGCAGAAAGAAGAATTAAAGTGGCAACGAGAACAAAGCCTCGAAGAGGTTTTGAAACATCCATGTTCCGCAACTCCTCGGTTTAGGGGGTCAGCCATCCATGGCCTTATAAATAGGATACCGTAAACGAGAGTGTCGGTTAGTAGGGACATAAAAAAGTCGAGAAAATACTGGTCATATATCGGGTCTAGCAGCCTTATTTAAGGCTAAAGATATGAAAAACTTATGGAATGTCAAAGATGTGGTAGGTGCTAATTAATAGTAACCGCCGCCCTCTTAAAAGTGCTGCGGTTACACTAGATTTTACTGAGTACCCTTTTGAGTTGTTTCTTGCTTTCTGCGATGACTTCGTCGCGATCGTAAAGTTTATGTTTTTTATTCCGTACGATTAGCTTTCCGTTGATAAAGACGTCGTTTACGTCGCGACCAGAACAGGAATAAACGAGGGCAGAATATGGGTTTTCTACTGTCGCAACGCTGGGGTGTTCTCGGTCGACCGTGACGATATCGGCAAGTTTTCCTTCTTCTAAAGATCCTAAACGGTCTTCTTCGCACAGTACCTTTGCGCCTCCTAAAGTGGCCATCTCAAAAGCCTTTTCTGCCGGGAGGGCTTCGGGACCAAATAGAGGTTTTTGAATCAGGGCTGCAAGGCGCATTTCCATAAAAGGATCCATAGTGTTGTTGCAAGGAGCGCCGTCAGCACCCAAACCGACTTTAAGGCCCTTTTCTAGATACATTTCAATAGGTGCAACGCCACTGGCTAACTTTAAATTAGAGCTGGGACAATGAACAAGTGGTGTTTGGTTAGCGATCATTTTCATAAGTTCGTCATCAGTCATGTGTACGCCATGAATAATGACGGATTTGCTATTGAGAAGACCCAAATGATCAAGGTAATCAATGTTTCCGAAGCCAGTTCGCTTTCGAACGACCTCAATTTCTTCAAGACTTTCAGAGGCATGAGTGTGTAGAAAAACGTTATACTGTTTTTGCAAATCCGAAGAAGCCCGGAGAAGCTCATCGGTGCAAGCAACAGCAAATCTGGGGCAAATGGCATAGTTGATAAGATCCGTTTTTTGATGCCACTCCGTAATCAATTCCTCGGTTTCTTTAAGGGCCTCACCTGTCGGTTCGTACAATGGACCTGAGGAGTTTGGATAGTCCATCAAACATTTCCCTCCCCAATACCTCATATTAGAGTGTTCGACTTCTTCAAGGACTTCGTTGGTCAGGTGAACGGTTGCCATGTCGAGAATGGAAGTCGTTCCCAGAAGCTGCATTTCAAGTAAAGAGATCTTCGCAGAGGCTCGAATAGATTTTTTGTTGTGGTGAAACTCCATGGGCCAAATCTTTTTCTTTAGCCACTCCAGAAGAGGCAGGTCGTCGGCATAACCACGAAAAAGAGTTTGAACTAAATGAGTGTGCGCCTGAATCAGTCCTGGGATGACAAATTTATTTTCTGCAGAAATAATTTTTTTTACATTTTCTTTTATAGGATCAATTTTTTTAGCTATTTTTTTTATGTAACGACCATCAATAAGCAGATCTCCCCGAAACGTACGACGTTCGGAGTCCATGGTCACTAAGGTTCCACCTTGAATTAAGGTTTTCATATTTGCTCCACGAAATCCTTTAAAAATAGTGAAAATTCCTTTTCAACTCTTTTACCAATCTCTTTGACTTCGTCATGACTGATGGGATTAGGGGATAGGCCGGTTCCCAAATTCGTCACGCAACTGATACCACAGACTTTAAGCCCCATGTGTTTTGCAGCAATGGTTTCGGGAACGGTACTCATACCGACGGCGCCCCCGCCCAGTTGGGCCATATATTTTATTTCTGCGGCCGTTTCATAGGTTGGGCCGGTGACGCCACAATAAACTCCCTTTGAAAAAGGAACTTTGTGTTGAATCATGACCTTTTCAAGAAGAGAGATCAATTTTCGATCATAAGGTTCACTCATATCAGGAAAACGAACTCCCAGCTCTTCCATATTGGGCCCAATAAGAGGGTTGTTGCCTGTCAAATTTAGGTGATCTTCAATGATCATAAAGTGGCCAGGCTGCATTTTCGCATTCAGTCCTCCAGCAGCATTAGTAAGAACTAAGACGTCGACGCCAAGTTTCCCTAAGACGCGAGTCGGGAAGACAACTTCCTGCAGAGAGTGGCCTTCATAAAAATGAATTCGTCCTTGCAAAATAGCTACGGGATTCGAGCCAATATTTCCTAGAATTAGCTGACCGGGATGGCCAGCAACAGACGGTGGAAAAAAATGAGGGATATCGGAATAAGGAATGCTACACTCCACATCCACACTTTCTGCAAAAGAAGACAGTCCAGACCCTAAGGTGATTCCAATCCGTGGTTGGAGAGTTGATTTAGATCTTATAAACTCAACGGCATCGTTTATCTTGTGTAGCATAAAGGTCCTTTAAATGAGAGTTTCTGCAATAAGGGGAAGAGTCGAGTCCAAAGGAGTTTCCGAAATAGTCATAGCCTGGAGCACCTGTTGTGCGACTTCATTAAATACCTCCCTTTTTTTGCCATAAATTTTAAAAAGAGGTTGTCCTTTTTCAATTTTTTGTTGAGTTTGAACAAGAAATTCAAAGCCCGCACTATACTCGATAGAGTCGGTCGCTTTTTTTCTACCGGCACCCAGTTCAAGTGCTGCCAAACCAATTTGTTCCGTCTGCCAAGAGGTAATGTACCCAGAGGAAGGGGACTCTACTGTTAAAGGGTTTTTGTCTAGTTCTAAATCGTTAAGACGAGCGTTGCCTTGGTATTCGCAAAGTTTTTCGAAAGCCTTCAGGCCGTGGCCATTTTCTAAAAGCTCTTTGGCCAATTTGTAACCACCTTCAATGGATTCGGATTTATTAGCTAGGTAGATCATGTGTCCTGCTAGTTGTAGACTGAGTTCACGGCAAGGCTCAAAGAGGTCTACATTGTTTACGAGATGTTGTTTTCCACTTAAAATCTCCACACACTCATGAACTTCAAGAGCATTGCCAACAAAGGACCCGAGTGGCTGGTTCATATTCGTAAGAAGCGCATGGACTTTAACTCCATTTTTTTCACCTGTTTCTTTCAGCAATTTCGCAAGCTGTCTCGAATCATCAAGGGTTTTCATAAATGCGCCAGAACCAAATTTGACATCCAAGACCAAGCCAGTCAGTCCCTCAGCCAACTTTTTTGACATGATACTGCCGCAAATAAGAGGGAGTGATTCAACAGTGCCTGTGACATCTCTTAAGGCATAAAGCTTCTTGTCGGCAGGGCAGATATCTTCGGTTTGTCCCATTAAGGCAAAGCCATGCCTTTCAATATTTTCTTTAAAGACTTCGGCGTTAGGAGGCAATTGAAAACCAGGAATGGCTTCAAGTTTATCAAGAGTTCCACCAGTATGTCCAAGTCCTCTTCCGGCAATCATCGGCACAGTGACACCTGCCGCTGCAGCGATGGGTCCGAGAATCAGAGTGGTTTTATCACCAACACCGCCAGTACTGTGTTTGTCGATTCGCGGTTTATTGAGGTAAGAAAAATCTAAAACTCTCCCAGATTCTTTCATTGTTTTTGTTAGGGCGGCAATTTCGTCTGTACTCATTCCTTGAAAAAAAACAGCCATAGCCCAAGCGGCCATTTGATAGTCAGGTAGCTCGTTTTTAGCAAAGGATTTAACAAAAAACTCGATTTCTTCTGGAGAGTTGACCAAACCTCTTCGCTTTTTTTTGATGATTTCAGCAGGAATGAACGACATTAGTAACTACCCGAGGAATCTGAGTTTTGGGTCTTAGATATAATTTCTATGCCCGAACTGCATCCTAAACGATTGGCACCAGCGGAAACCATTGCTTCGGCTTGGGAGTGGTTGCGAATTCCTCCGCTGGCTTTGACGCCAAAATTTTCGCCGACAGTTTTTCTCATTAGCGCCACAGCGGCCACAGAGGCTCCGGCACTAGAAAATCCCGTAGATGTTTTAACAAAGTGAGCGCCCGCTTGGACGGCAATTTCGCAACATTTTACAATCTCGTCATCTGTAAGAAGAGAGATTTCTAATATCACCTTAACGGTTCGTTTTTTTGCTGCCTCTACAACGGAACGAATGTCATTTTCGACAGACTCAAAATCTTTGTTTTTTACGGCGATGTTATTAATAACCATATCAAACTCATCGGCGCCATCCTTCAATGCTAGCTTCGTTTCTAACGCCTTTGTTTCCGTTTTTGAATATCCCAAAGGAAACCCAATAACAGTACAGACTTTTACTGCTGAATCTTTTAGTAAAGAATGAGCTTCAGAGACTAAAAATGGCGGCACACAAACGGAAAAGAAATGATGTTCCTTGGCTTGCTGACAAAGCAAAGACAAATCTTTTGAGTTCATGTCGGGATTCAGTTTTGTATGGTCAATCAACTGTGCTAAGTTATTGCCACCAGGCGTCGTTAAGCTCATTTATAATTCCTTATAATACTAAGAGTACCCTTTTCACTTTCTATCTTAAAAGTCATAAAATAAAAACACTCATCATGACAAGAAGTGATATCTATCCCTTAAGCACTTTCTTTGAAAACATATGTATTGATTTGAAAATGTCCTTAAGGAAGGGTTTCTTCGTTTTTAAAACAAGTCTGAGTATAATACCAATTCCATTAAATATTTACGGTTTTTTTGCTCCCTTTCGCGAATCTGATATTTTTACTCTTTCAAGTCGTCGTTAACGGACCTTAGGGCCGTCCCCGTTACGAAAACAAAGCTTCAAAAATTCATTAATTAGCTATTGGAATTGGCATAAAAAAGCGTTCACTGTTCTTGTTGGTTTTGTATTTCTTTTTTAGAAAGATTATTTTAGGTCTAATGCGGGTCGGTATTAATCTAGACAAAGGGAGAGGCAAAATGACTTATCATTTTTTGGTGAGCGGACGAGTTCAAGGTGTGGGCTTTCGAGCCTTTACCCTAAAAGAAGCTAAAAAACAGGGGCTAAAGGGCTGGGTGCGAAATTTGGAGGATGGAAGAGTGGAAGCCCTGGTGGAAATTGGAAGAGAGGATCAGGAGAAGTTTTTAGAAATACTGCGTAAGGGCCCAGTCTTTTCGCGAGTGGATGACATTCGATGCATTCCCGTGCATCCTAAAGAAAAGTTTCAAGATTTTGTCATTATTCAAAATAGTGAGGTTACATGGAAAGAGCTTTAATCAAGACGTTTTTGATGTTCATTCTGTCTTTGACCTTAGCTTTCCCTGCTGTGGCCCAACAACCTGAAGACGCCATGGCCCAAAGCAATGGCGGACTGAGTGGGCCAAGAAAGCAGCTCTCCATAATTATTTTCTCGGGACTTGCGGGGGCGGTTTTAGGTCTTAGCACTTTAAGCTTTTATGGAAGACCACAAGAAAAGCTATCCAATATAGCCATCGGAGCGGCAATAGGGATTATTGGTGGAGCGACTTTTACGACATACAAAGCGGCCACGAACCCCTACGATACTTTAGGGGCGGACCTAAATCCTGACATTATTAACAAAAGATGGAACGATCGAGAACAACCTGCTGTTCCCACCCTTGCCTACCAATGGTCTTTTTAGGATCCAGACTTCTTTTTAGCCGCATTAAAGAGACTTGTCCCTTTCTGGGTTGCTTTATTAAAAAGGCCGGTGCCAGAGGATGGTCGGTTTTTTTGATTGGGATCCATTTTTAAGCGAATCCCCCCTCCAATATCTGTGACTTGATTTTTATATTCTTCTTCTTTTGCCATTTTTGATGACATGATTCCCATTTCTTTTCTTGGGTCGTAGTCTTCTTGCTCTTCGTGTTCACCTAAGAAGTTTTCCATTGTTTCACGAGAGATCTTTCCGTCATCAACAAGCTTTTCTAGGGATTGACTGAATGTGATCATCCCGCGATCAGAACCCGTCTGCATGGCTGAGGGGATTTGGAAGGTTTTTCCTTCACGGATAAGGTTTGCGATGGCAAAGGTATTCACTAAAATTTCGTGTGCGGCGACGCGACCTTTTCCATCAGCAGTTTTAAACAGTGTTTGAGCAACCACGCCCCTCAAGCTCTCTGCCAACATCACCCGAACTTGTGACTGCTGATCTGCGGGGAAACCATCAATGATACGATCCACTGTTTTTGCTGCCGAGTTGGTGTGTAGGGTACCAAAAACTAAGTGGCCAGTTTCGGCGGCAGAAAGGGCTAATGAAATGGTTTCCACGTCTCGCATCTCACCAATGAGGATAATATCCGGATCTTCACGAAGGGCGGCCTTAAGAGCGTTTGCAAAAGATTTGGTATGACTTTTCACTTCCCGTTGGTTAACCAAAGACATGTGGTTTTCATGGACGAATTCGATGGGATCTTCAATCGTAATGATGTGTTCTTTTTTAGTTAAGTTGATCGTATGAATAAGAGCCGCCAAAGTTGTGGACTTACCAGAACCCGTAGGGCCCGTCACAAGAATCATACCTCGGGGTACATTGATCAAGTCGATGATGGCTGGAGGTAAACCCAGCTCTACGGCCGATTTGATATCAGTAGGAATAGTTCTCAGTACGGCTCCCATTCCTCGTCGTTGCATGAATACGTTCACACGAAATCGTCCAATATTATCGATTTTATAAGAGACGTCGAGTTCCCATTGTTCTATAAAAGTTTTCTTTTGACGTTCATTAAGAATTCCAAAAATCAAACTTTGAATATCTTCCGAGTTCAGTGGGGGGTGATCCAGCTTATGCATAGATCCATGCAGACGTAAAAAGGGAGGAGCACCGGCGCTAAGATGTAAATCGGAAGCACCTTGTGCGATCATAATTTGTAGCAATTTGTCGATTTGAGCCATAAAATTACCATCACATAGGTTATAAGTTAACTATAAAGGTATCGGCTAAAATGTGACTTGTATTAATGAAACTATGTGTTTTATATGATGATTACCAACTCCGCTTTTATCTGCTTTCTCGATTTGAGCCAACTTCCAAGGAGGTCCTATGTCGGCAGAACTTCTTATCAATGTTCGACCCAACCAAACGCGGGTGGCTTACGTCGAGCAAGGAGTGCTGGCTGATTTAAAGGTCGAAAAGGTGAAAGACCCGACCTTAGTCGGATCAATTTATAAAGGAAAAGTGAGAAGAGTTTTGCCGGGCATGCAGGCGGCCTTTGTCGACATTGGTCTAGCTCGGGCCGCTTTTTTATACGTTGGAGATGTCCGTGGAGACATCAGTGGTACAAACCCGACACACCTTTTTGTGGATGAGGGTGAAGAAGAAGGAGAGCGTGATGAACTCCTTGAAGACCACGAGTTTGAGACGATTAACGAAGAAACTCATACAAATATTCAAGATCTTCTTACAGAAGGGCAAATGATCTTGGTGCAGGTAGCAAAAGACCCTCTAGGAACAAAAGGGGCGAGGATCACGACCCATATTTCGTTGCCAGGAAGAAATGTCGTATACACGCCACTTTCTGATCATATTGGGATTTCTCGACGAATCGAAGATGAAGAGGAAAGAGGACGACTTAAAAAGTTGGTCGAAAAGGTCAACCATGAAGGCGGGGTGATCGTTCGAACAGCCGGAGAAGGAGTCGATGAAGAAAGTCTAAAATCTGATTTAGATTTTTTAAACCGCATTTGGAAAGACGTTCAGAAATCCTATGAAAAAAGAAAAACTCCGGGCCTGATCTATGCTGATTTAGATGTTGAACTGCGCGCGGTTCGAGATCTTTTACATACCGAGGTAGATAGAATCATAGTTGATGATTCGGCTGTGGGAAAAAAGATCAATAGCTTTCTTTCGCAATTTATGCCGCGATTTAAAAACAAGGTAGAAATTTACAAAGAACAAACTCCTATCTTTGACCTTTATGATATTGATTTAGAAATTTCCCGGTCACTGGGTCGCAAGATTTGGCTGAAATCGGGTGGCTACATTGTCGTCGACGAAGCGGAGGCTCTTGTGGTTATTGATGTAAACACGGGTCGTTTTGTGGGAAAAAAAGACCTTGAAGACACAATTTTAAAAACAAACTTAGAGGCCGTTAAAGAGATCGCCCACCAATTGAGGATCCGCAACTGTGGTGGGATCATCATTGTGGACTTTATTGATATGGAAAAAGAGATTCATAGGGAGAAGGTGCTGACACATCTTGAACAGGAGCTCCGCTCTGATAGGGCACGCACAACCGTGGTCTCTATGTCGGAATTGGGCCTAGTGGAAATCACGCGCAAGCGAACAAGGCCGAGCCTTGTGGCCACTCTTTGTGATCCTTGCCCCTATTGTGAAGGACGTGGATATATTAAGCAAAATCAGACAATTACCAATGAAATCTTTCGTGCCTTAGAGCGCGAGGTAGAAAGGGGAAGTAAGGGTCAGCAGATTGTCGTCCATTGCCATGCTGAGATTGCTGACTGGATTTATGAACAAGAGTCTGAAGGACTTGATTTTATTGAAAACCGCTTGCAACGCTCAGTGGCTTTTAAGATTGAGCCGAATTTTCATAAAGAACAGCATGAAATATCTACACAGTAATAGGTCTGATGTGGGGAAGATGAGTTTCTCATAACGATAATCTTGCCTGTCGATTCTGAAATATAGTAGGAAGTCGTCCGATGAGAAAAATGCTGCGACTCTTTACTGCGCGCGTTTTTAGTGATTTTATCTTTAGATTCATTGACATAGCTATTGCGGCGTGGCAGATAGATACGTCTTGTATTAGCAGATGTTGGAGGTAGGAATGTACGCTATAGTTAAAACTGGCGGCAAACAATATAAAGTGCAGGCTGGTGACACTGTACGTGTTGAGAAATTAGCGAATGAACTGGGTTCTGAAGTCAATTTAGATGAAGTTTTAGTTATTGGTGGTGCAAAGACTTTTATTGGTCAACCAACTGTTCAGAACGCAAAAGTGACGGCCATTGTGACTCGTCAAACAAAGGCTCCTAAAGTTCTTGTTTTTAAAAAGAAAAGACGTCAAGGCTATCGAAAGATGCAGGGGCATCGTCAGCTTTTTACAGAGCTTTTTATCAGCGAAATTACCTCTCCAGAAGGAGAAATCAGCAAGGCTTCTAACTCTGCAGTTATTGTCGATCCTCAGAAAAAAGCCGAGCGTATGGCTAAATTAGCTGAGGCGAAAAAAGAAGCGAAAGCATCTGGTAAAAAGACGGAAAAGAAAGCTGCTAAAAAGAAACCAGCGGCTAAGAAAAAAACAGCAGCTAAAAAGTCTGCTGCTAAGAAGAAAACAGTCGCAAAAAAGAAAACGGCTGCTAAGAAAAAAACGGCTGCTAAAAAGAAAACAGCAAAAAAGGCAGCTACAAAAAAAGCTACTAAGAAGAAATCTTCTAAGTAAGGCGTTTGGATTAGAACTCGAGGAGAATAGATAATGGCATCGAAAAAAGCTGCGGGTAGTACGAAGAACGGAAGAGACAGTCAGAGTAAGAGACTGGGTGTGAAACGATTTGGTGGTCAAGCGGTTAAATCTGGAACGATCATTGTTCGCCAAAGAGGTACTCAATTCCATGTTGGTAACAACGTAAAAATGGGTCGTGACCACACTATTTATTCAGTCATTGATGGTTGTGTTAAGTTTGAGCGTGTGGATAAAAAACGTTATAAAATTAGCGTTTATCCAAAAACAGCTTAAATCTTAGATCCACATTTTAAATGTTAAATGGGCGAGGGCGTTTTCAATCGATCTTCGCCTTTTTTTTGACTAAAGCTTGGAAAAACTAATAACTATTTGTCTCTTCGATCGAGGCTCTTTTTGAGAGAGCCTTTGGGTTCTTCACCTCTCCGTAGGTATTATTAGTTTTACCTCAGATTATAGAAAAAGTAGGTTGGGTTAAAAGTGAAATTTGTAGATGAGGTGCAGTTAAAACTAGCTTCGGGAAAAGGTGGCGCTGGATGTGTCAGTTTTCGACGTGAAGCCAAGGTGCCCAGAGGCGGTCCAGATGGTGGTGATGGCGGACGTGGTGGCAACGTCGTGTTTGTGGTGGATCCACAGTTAAACTCTCTTTTAGATCTAAGATTTAAGCGCTCTTATGCGGCAGGTCCGGGTATGCAGGGCTCCTCTTCGCATATGACGGGCTTAGATGGAGAAGATATCCTCTTAAAGGTTCCTGTTGGAACTATGATCTACGATTTAAATGACCATTTAATAAAAGACCTCTCAGAGCCTGGAGAAGAGTTTGTTTTACTTAAAGGTGGCCTCGGCGGTAAGGGAAATTCATTTTATAAAAGTGCGGTCAATCAAGCGCCGATGGTGGCACAAAAAGGCATGCCCGGAGAAGAATTAGACGTTCGTATCGAACTGAAACTCATTGCTGATGTGGGAATCATTGGTTTTCCTAACGCTGGTAAATCGACGTTGATTTCGGCGATTTCAGCAGCGAAACCCAAAATTGCTGACTATCCTTTTACGACCCTTGTTCCGAATCTTGGAGTCGTAAGTTATGGAGATGATAACAGCTACGTTGTAGCTGATATTCCGGGGCTGATTGTGGGTGCTTCACAAGGAATCGGGTTGGGCTTTCAATTTTTAAAACATATCGAGCGAACGCGCCTTTTTATTCATCTTGTCGATCCGTCGGAGTACTCTGGAAGAGATCCTGTTGAAGACTATTTAGCAATCAACAAGGAGCTTGAGGCATATGATGAACTCAATGCTGCAAAAGAAAGTTATGTGCCTCTTTCGGGACGGCCACAGATTGTTGTTTTAAGTAAGTCAGATACGATCGATCAGGCTCGTATAGATGAAGTGTTAGGAAAATTTCGAGAAATCGAAGTTGAGGCAATGTTGATTTCCGCGGCTACAGGCAATAATCTTAAAGAGTTAAGATATAAAGTCGGCGACCAGGTTTTTGAAGCCAACCAGAAGGAAGAGTGGGAGAAGGAATGATGGACCGAACTAAAATTGGAGTATTTGGAGGAACTTTTAATCCGTTGCATGTGGGACATATTGGAAGCATGAAGACGGTAAAAGAAAAGCTGGGGCTTGAGAAAATCAGAGTGGTTCCTGCCTCCCAAAGCCCAAATCGAAAAAAGATTGATGGGCCGACACCAGATCAACGATTGGAAATGGTTCATGTAGGACTTGTTGATTATCAAGATACCTGTGAAGTGGATGACCGCGAAGTGGTTCGGGGTGGAATCAGCTACACAATCGATACACTTGTTTCTTATACGGAAGATTATCCCGACGAAGAAATTTACCTTATTATTGGCTTGGATCAATTCGAGCAGTTTGACCAATGGAACCGTTTTGAGGAAATTTTAGAAATATCTAATCTTGTTGTAACAAGTCGACCAGGAGGAAAATTACCAAAAGCGATCGATGAATTTCCTCCAGGGGTTGCCTCTTTCGTTTCTGAATACAATGAAAATTTCGCTCTTTTACGTACAGGCAAAACCATACAGTTTATTCAGCTAAATGACATTGATATTTCTGCAACAGAGCTTAGAAAAAAAATTAGAAATGGTGATGCAGTTGACGATTACATTCCTCTACCAGTTCGATCGTATATACAAAAACATGAACTTTATGAGTCCTTAGGTAAAGTGATTGGTGATTTTGAAAGATTCA
Organism: Bdellovibrionales bacterium; assembly: GCA_020435025.1. GTDB lineage: Bacteria > Bdellovibrionota > Bdellovibrionia > Bdellovibrionales > UBA1609 > JAGRAG01. Next base: position 18,613 of record JAGRAG010000028.1, read on the forward strand.
CGCATCAATGTGCCAATTATCTTTTTGCAAAAAACGGCATTAATGTTCAGGCTTATGACTTAAGAGAGCTGAATCAGCCTTCAGAATTCTCAATCATTGCATCAGGGACCAGCACCCGACACACTTCAGCGTTGGCAGACCATGTTGTTCGCCAAGTAAAGAAAGTTTACGGAGTCTACCCTCAGAATATCGAGGGAATTAAAGAAGGCCGTTGGGTTGTTTTGGACTATGGCTCTTTAATGATTCATCTTTTTTACGACTATGTTCGCATAGAGTATCAATTAGAAAAACTATGGGAAGAGGGAGTCAATCTGCACGTTAAAGGTCCTAATTTAAACAGACAGACATCTTAGTTTTTCTATCGGGTCTTTTTATGAAAATGGTTCTTTACTATTTACAGACAAAGCAAGAGCCATGGGTAGAAGAGGCCGCGAGACAGTTAGAAAAAAAGATTGCCAGATTTATCCCCTTTGAAGTCATTGCTCTAAAAAGCAAGAGCCATTCAAGAGCGGCGGCTGCTGAGAAAAAGTTAGCAGAGGAAAAAAAGCTACTAGAAGTCCTCAACGACGGTGATTTTGTAATCCTGTTTGATGAAAAGGGCAAGTTGAGTAAAGGCTCTAAGGAGTTTGCTCAACAAGTTCAAAAGGCCCTAGAATCAGGAAAACAACGAGTTGTCTTTGTTATTGGTGGCCCCTATGGTTTTACGGATGCGATCCGGAAAAAAAGTCGTGTGATGCTCTCTCTTTCTCCATTAACCATGAACCACTTTGTGGCAAAAGTCGCATCATTAGAACAGCTCTACCGAGCCTTCACAATCCTCAAAAACATTCCCTACCACAACGACTAAAACATCAAACTTTTATTACCGTAGCCTAGTCCGACCAGCCCTCTTTTTTCGGATGAAGTCTTTTAAGAAAACTTGTAAGTCTTAAATATCCCCTCAAAAGACTCAAACAAGGCGATCGGCAGCGGTGCTCGCTTTGCGAGCGCCGCACCGACCGAACTCGCTTTTGAGGGGATATTTAAGACTTACAAGTTTTCTTAAAAGACTTCATCCGAAAAAAGAGGGCTGGTCGGA
>JAGRAG010000029.1 GCA_020435025.1 Bdellovibrionales bacterium
TGTTGAAAATCTTTTTCTCCAAAATAAGCTGTGTGCGGCCGAACAATGTTAAAAAGTTTCATAACCACAGTGAGAACTCCTTCAAAATGCCCAGGTCGCCGGGCCCCACATAATTTATTTGAGAACTCCTTTTCTTGAATGAGGTACTTATATCCATTTGGATAAATATCATTAAACGTTGGCACGAGTACGCTCTTTACTTTGAGAGTCTCGAGAGAGGCTAAATCTTCTGCTAAGGAGCATGGGTAATTTGCAAGATCGGAAGGGTTGTCGAACTGTGTTGGGTTTAAAAATAAGGAGACATCGGTATGATCATTTTCGTTCAAAGATTTTACAATGAGAGAAAAATGCCCTTGATGAAGGGCGCCCATAGTGGGCACGAACCCAATGGATTGATTGGTTATTAACTGACGTGCCGTTATCCATTCTGGGATACAGTTAAAGACTTTCATTATTCATAACTCTCTTGTATTGATGGAAATTCTCCAGAGCGAACTTCTAAGTGAAATTTCTCTAAAGCCTCTTTAACAAGATTCTTGCCATCGAGATATGTCCGTAAAAATTTAGGTTGAAAGCCACTGTTTAGCCCTAAAAGATCGTGAAGTACTAAAACTTGACCATCTGTAAAGGGACCGGCACCAATACCAATTGTTGGTATAGTGAGAGTGGCTGTGATCTTTTCCGCGATTTGAGTAGGAACACACTCTAACACCAAGGAAAAACATCCCGCCTCTTCCAATTCCTTGGCCTCTTTCCTAAGAATCTCAGCCGCTTCGTCACTTTTTGCTTGCACCCTATATCCGCCAAGTTGATGAATGGATTGAGGGGTAAGTCCGAGGTGTCCCATAACAGGTACACCTGAATCAGTTAAATGTTGAATCAGAGAAAGGTTGCCTTTGGCGCCTTCAAGTTTAATGGCGTTAGCCCCTGACTTCATCAAGGCCTCTGCGGCGCTGACATTAGAAGAAAAGTCTTTGCGGTATGACAAAAAGGGAAGGTCTCCAATAATAAATTTCTCAGGAGCTCCTCTGCGAACAGCACAAGTGTGTAAGGCCATCACGTCAATGTCGGCTGGCAATGTATTAGCATGACCATGCATAACCATAGACAGACTATCTCCGACCAACAAACAATCGATATTCGTGCTGTTTAGAATTTGCGCCGACCAGTAGTCATAGCAAGTCACCATACTTATTTTTTCTTTACTGCTTTTTTTGTTATAAAAGTCAAAGATGTTCATGAGGGCTCCTATGAGCAACGGGATAGTATTTAGTAAAGGCTTGATAAATATCGAAAAGAGGGTTTCCTTGAAGAGCCTCTAAATTCTTTTGAATCGTAAAGTCGTCGTTTCGAACTAATGGTCCGGTAAGAGCTAGTTCGCTGTTCGCAATTAGATTTTTAAAAACTTGATTCATATAAGGAAAAAGCACCTCTCGCGGGAGCTTCAGGTTTTGCTCAAAATGAGTGATAACGTCTTTCCACAACATGGAAGTAAAGTTACCACTGATGACACAAAGACTATGATAGAAAGATTTATCAGTCGCTGATATTGCCCAATAAGGATTTTCAAAACCGGGTAACCATTCTTTAAAATTATCCTCAGTTTTATCAACAACAAATGGGATCTTTCTGTAGGTTTCTAAATCGTAACTTTCCTCTGTAAAGGCGAATAGCGGATGGGCGCCGTAGATTTTGTTAAAGTAAAGGGCGCCAGAAAAGTGAATGACTCGTTTTTGCTTTAGAAATTCATGCTCTTCGTAGAAAGTCCTGATGGCTTGATCAGAAATCGCTAATAAAATATGACTGCAACTTAATAAACTGGACTCAAGGGGTTCGCTAGAACGTCTCGACCATTGCTGGTACGGAATCTTAAGTAAGGAGAAATAAGTTTTAAGGTGTTGAGCTACACGACCGTCGCCCACAAGGCCATATAAGAAGCCAGAATCTAACTTTACTTTCATAGTGGTACCTGTCTAAAGATCAAGTCCTTGAAAAATCAATTCCTGAGAAATACTTTTCATTAAGTTATTCTTCTATGTGCAGACTTTGAGTGTCTCTCACCTCTAAGAGTATAAGGACAGGGGAAATCAACACACTTCATAGAAGTAGCAAAGAGCGGGTTAGAGCGCGAGCCGCGCCGCAACATCAGTGGGGCTCGTGGGGCATAAATCGCTTGGAAGAACGAAAATAGCTACGCGGAGATTGAGTGAAGAAATCAGAAAGTCTTGCCATATAGATACAAGCAAAGCGTTCCATCTGGTAAGCCAGAAAACTCTCTTCGATCCCCACACGTAAGATCTCTCCCCAATACGAATTAAAAGCCTTATTCATTTCCCGGATGTGACTGCCGATCTGTAGATCCAATTCACCGACTTTAGCAATCAGGTCATCAATTTGCTTTTCGTGCTGAGTGATCCCCTGTTCAATTTTATCACAAATGAGTTGGTCGATTTGAGTCTCAATCGGAAGCTTTAATTTCATGAGTTCATTGATTTTTTCTTCTATTTTTCTGGCTTTATTGGCCTTATCGACTTCATCTTGAAGTTCTTCGATCACTAGCGCGGTTCTCCAGGAGCAGTCTTTTTTCAATCGAACGATGTCGCCATAGATGTGATCACCAATATATAAGATCTCGTCGGCATCCAGTTTAAGATCCGTGGTAAAAATGGAGGCACACCCACCTTGATAAATCCCTTTTTCCAGAGGCCCTTCCATATTTGTCAGTGTGGCATTTTCGGGATTGACCTTTAAAAATCGAAGGTTGTCATAAAAAAATCGTGGTTTTTGTGCAGAGGTAATAGTGAGTTCAAAAACATCAGACCAGCATTTGTGATCTTTCAGAAAAGGGGTAATGGCATAATCAAGAAGAACTTTTGAGTATTTATAGTCAGAGTTAGTAACAATAAATATTTTTTTACCATGTTTAATAAACCGCTCTATTCCTTCAACAAGTTCGGGGTCTTTAATGATATAGGAGTCTAGATTTTCACAGACAACATCTTTCAAGCTTCCATCACGATGAGCACAGTCCATGGCGGCGCCAATGTCATTGGCCATAGATTCATAATCGGGATACAGGTCTAGCTGAGAGCGATCTTTTAGGTCAACAAGTTGTCCATAAATAGTTGCAAAGGCAATAGAAAACGAAGTGTCCACGGGATCATACTGAGGGTCACTAAGATCAATAACGGTTCCTCGATAGTCCCGTTTTTGAGCTTTGTACTCAATTCTTTGGAGTCCATGATAGCTGACACGAATACTGGAGTGTCGGGAAAGTTTTAAGATGTTTCCCTTAGGTTTATCGATGACGAGTCCACGTATAGCACGGTCAAAATCAAAGGGAAGGCTCAGAATATCTTGAGGGTAGCCTTTTACAGAAACCAATTTCTCTAAAATAATTTTGTGAGCTAAACCCTCAAAGGCCCGAGTGTTGTAGCGGATCAGAGTGTGATCCATATCTAACCCAATATATTTGATGTGCTTCAGGTTGAGCGTTCTGTTAACAAAGATGGATCGACTCAATTTCGAGACTCCTCACGTGAGACTTCCAATCCGTGCTCATTCCACGCCATCATGCCCCCCGCCATATTGACGACCTTTGAGATTCCATTTTCTTTTGCGAAAGCTGCTGCTTGCGCCGACCGGTTCCCGGACCTACAAACAAGAACGACGGTTTTTTCCCCAGTAAATTCTCCAAGATGCTGAGGAAAGACCCCCAAGGGAACCAATTTGGAATTGGGTATGTGTCCTAATTCCCCTGTGTATTCATCGGGTTGGCGAACATCAATCAAAGTGACTTTGTCTTTCCATTGATTCACTTCAAGGGGGGAAACATCAACAACGCCTCGAAAAAAAGGGTTTGGAGAAAGATTTTGAAATGGAGAGCTGTCTTCACTCATATTCTGACCTCATTCGTTAAAAATGGACACATGCTACTTAGAGTGGCACTATTCTAGCGATATCATTAGACCTTGTCGAGCATATTAGGAATAGGTAATTTGACTCATCAGTTCACATCCAGCCAGCAACGAGCCTACGACCTTTTAATTGGGGATCGCAATATATTTTTAACAGGCGAAGCGGGCAGTGGAAAGTCCTTCGTGATTCAGCATTTTGTTGCTCAGAAGGATCCAAAAAAATTTCCTGTTTTAGCGAGCACCGGTGCTGCGGCTGTTTTGATTGGAGGTCGCACATTTCATAGCTTCATGGGCCTTGGAATTATGGAAGGTGGAATTGAAGACACGATTGAAAGAGCTTTGCAGGATCGGCGAGTGGTGCGGAGATTAAAAAAAATCGAAGGCTTTATTTTAGATGAAGTCTCTATGATTTCCGGACCCACTTTAGAAGCGGCAGAATGCATTTGCCGATTGAGTCGAGAGTCCGATGAGGTTTGGGGAGGGCTGCGTGTTGTTGTGGTCGGAGACTTCGCGCAATTACCGCCCGTTGAGAGAACCGGTCGTAAATCGTGGGCTTTTTTGCACCCGGTATGGAAAGCATCGCGTTTCGTGCCCGTGCTTTTGGAAAGAAACTTAAGAACCGAAAATCCTCAATTTTTAAGTGTCCTCAATTCCGTGCGTTCGGGGCAAGTGACCAAAGAAGTAGAGTCTTATTTAAATAATAAACTAGAGGAACCCCATGAAAGTTTTGATGGGACAAGGCTTTTTCCTCGTCGTTTTCAAACAGATGAGTACAACGAGAGAGAATTAAAAAAATTGGAAGGCGAGCCTATTTCCATTCCGTCGCTTTTTACTGGGAAAGACAGTTATGTGAGATCGCTTAAAAAGAACTCACCTCTTCCAGAGGTTTTAAAAATTAAAAAAGATTGTTTAGTCATGCTTCGTCAGAACGACCCGAAACAAAGATGGGTCAATGGAAGCACGGGCTGGATTGAAGAAATAAAAGAAGATGTGCTAGAGATCCGTTTATTGGCGGGCAGGAAAATTCAGGTGGAAAAAGTGACTTTTTCGCTGCTCAATGCCGAAGGGACTGTATTAGCCAGTGTCACAAACTTTCCGATCTCTTTAGCTTATGCAACAACAATTCATAAAGCACAGGGGATGACCTTAGATAAAATGAAGGTCGACCTAAGAAATCTTTGGGAGCCAGGACAGGCCTATGTGGCCTTGAGTCGAGTGGCCAATCCTGATGAGCTTTACTTAGATGGGTGGCATGTCGATTCTATCAAATGCGACCCGATCGTGACTCGTTTCTACGAAGTCATAAAAGATTACCAACAACAACTTTAAATCAATTCTAACTTACAAATAGAGAATCATTTCAGAGGCTGTGCAGAGGCAGGGTTTGGTTTGGCACCCGGAACAAAGGTAGTCTACAGGAGCCCAAAAATGGGGATGAGTTCCCAGTTCTTGGAAGCCCATTTTGTTAAGGTATCTTCTGGATGAATTTCCCGGTGATTCCACCCAAGCATGACATACAATGGCTTTGGCTCCAATGGATCTTAATTTGTCGATAGAAAAATGTGACAATTTAGATCCCCACCCTTGCATTTGTAACTCTGGTTTAATGAAGAGGCTTTTAAAATAAGCCACATTGTAAGGATCGATGTTCCAGAGTGACTTTAAGAGCGGAAAATCAACTTCTTTTATCCAATTTCCAGGAGGAAATGTGAAGCGGATGCCTAAGATCTCATTTTCTGAATTTACTAATGTAAAGGAGTGACAATCTCCTTGAGAGTCTAAGGATAAACTCATCAAGGCCTGCAAATCTGTCAAAGAGTAATAATCTTTTCCAATTTGAGCGTCTGTAAACGTTTTTAGGGCAGCTAGAGCAAGGGTGTTTGCCGGCCGTATTTCTATAGACATCACTCTCCTTAGGAACTAAATATAGTATAAACTAACATAGGAAAAAGAGTTGCGTAAAGTGTCGTCGATTGAAGCCATGGAGCTTGCCATAGAAGAGGGAAAAAAGGGTTGGGGAAATGTTGCTCCGAACCCGCTCGTTGGTTGTTCCATTGTTAGCTCCAAAGGAGAGCTCTTGTCAGTGGGATATCATAGACAATTTGGTGGACCCCACGCCGAAGTGGTGGCCTTAAATAATGTGAAGGATCCGGAATCTCTCATAGGAGCCCATGTGTTTGTCACTTTAGAACCATGTGCTCATCAAGGCAAAACGGGAAGCTGCGCTACGGCCTTGGTGGATGCCAAGGTAGGTTCGGTCACTTACGGAGTGGAAGACCCAAATCCTCTTGTTGCCGGATTGGGTTTAAAGCGTTTACAGGAAGCGGGTATTCTAGTTCAAGAGACAACTCCGGAATTAGCTAAGAAATGTCGAGATTTGGCGGAGATGTTTTTACACGGACAGACATCGAAGTATCCATTTGTGGCACTAAAAATTGCGAGTAGTTTAGATGGCGTTATTGCACTGAAGTCCGGAGAGAGCCGATGGATTACTTCCGAGAGGTCTCGAATTAGAGTTCACTATCTACGCGCTCAATTTGATGCCCTTCTGGTTGGGCGGAAGACAGTCGTTGAGGATGATCCACTTTTAAACATTCGGCATCCTGATTTTGGTGAGAGAAGCAATCGCGTGGTGATTATCGATCCAGAACTAAAGCTTCTGGAAAATATAGAGAAAAAGCGGCTGTTCTCAAGCAGAAATCCGAAAGATGTTATTTTTATTTCTGCTGCAACAAAAGAAGTCTCAGATTTAAAAGGATGCACGAATATTGCAGTTCCTGAGTCTCAAAATGGGTTAGACTTGGATTCAGCAATGTTAGCTTTGCGTAAGGTGGGAATTGAATCGTTGTTTGTCGAAGGAGGCGCATATACTTTAGGGGCGTTTTTTCGAAAGCCGTATTTAGTCAATAAACTTTATCTTTTTGTTTCTGGTTCTATATTAGGCATGGGCAATGGAGTCAGTTGGAGTGAACACTTCGAGATTGCCAGATTGGATAAGAAAATCGTGTTGGATAACATCTCTTGCGAGGGGCTTGATAAGGATCTTCTTGTAACAGCAAAAATCCAGGGAAAATAGATCGAGACGACTTTACGGGGCGATCAGACTCTGAGGCCGTTTGGCGACAGCCTTATACTGTGGTTGAGTCCTGCGAAGGGCACTTGAGAGCCGACTTTTGTCTTGAATAGAAATAGATGATCTCATTTTATTACATAGTCGACAAAGATCTTGCGTATTTTAAACAGCACCCTTTAA
>JAGRAG010000030.1 GCA_020435025.1 Bdellovibrionales bacterium
AAAACGATCTAGAATTAGATAGGAGAAGAAAAATCAGATGTCGAATTAAGGGGCCAAACGCGACTTAGACCATTGCCCATTATTTTTTTCATACAAGATTCGATCATGGAAACGATTGGCTCGCCCTTCCCAATACTCCACTTTTCTAGGACGAAGGACATAGCCTCCCCAAAAGTGAGGACAAGGAATCTCCTTTTCTTCATGTTCTTGGCGTACCTGTTGAACCTTAGCTACCAGCCAGTTTCGATCAGGCACTTTTTCACTCTGTGGAGAAGCAAAGCCGGAGACTTGACTTCCTCGAGCCCGAGAGGACCAATATTGAGAAGACTCCTCATAAGGAACCTTCTCCACGACACCCTCAATACGCACTTGTCTTTCCGGTTGGCCCCAATGGAAAAGAGCAGATGCTTTTGGATTAGACTCAAGCTCTCGACCTTTCCTCGACAAGTAGTTGGTGTAAAAGATCACCCCTCTTTCATCAAATCCCTTTAACAAAACCACTCGCGAAGAAGGCTGTCCTTCTGAATTCGATGTAGAGATCACCATGGCATCGGGCTGATGCATAGAAATGGGCGGGTAAACTTTAGAGATGAGTTTTCTCAGAGGCTTTTTAGTATAAAACCAGAGTTTTCCCAGTAAAGACAAGTTCTCAGGACAGACCCCAGCGGCTTCGGCATACCAAACCTTAAACAACTCAAATGGATCTTCGGGAGCCGTCTTCAACAACATAACGGTTAGTTATCGTTTTTGCATGGGACGTGTCAAGGCTCCATCACTTTCTATACAATTCCAACAAAAAAAAAAAAAAAAAAGAGCCACTGATTCACAGTGGCTACATTAGCAGAGCTCATCTTTTCCTGTTAATAAATCACTTCGTGCTTCAGGGACTCGTGAATATAAGGGTCCTTGTGAGCAACAACCGGATTTTTACTTAAAAAGCGTGTCAAACCAAACAAAAACAGACCTGCAAAAAACAGCAAAGGCCCGAAATCAAAAACTCCTAAAACAGAATGATCTGGCTTAAATGAAGGATACACCAACCAGTAAATATCAACAACTTGCATAGCAATAATTAAAATCGAAACAGCCGCCAAATGGGTGGGTGTTCTCTTGGCCCATCGAGGAAGAAGAGCTAAAAAAGGAACTATAAATCGAAGCAGCAACAAAGTTAAAGTCACTCCCGAGTAAGCTCCCTCATAACGTGGAATGAACCAAAATGTTTCTTCAGGCAAATTTGCGTACCAAATCAACATGAACTGGGAATAAGCTATATACGCCCAAAAAACTGTAAACCCAAACATAAACTTACCGATATCATGCATGTGGTTTTCATTCACATATCCTGTTAACAAACCATTTTTTCGCAAATAAAATATGATCAAAAGTAAAACAGCCATTGTTGCCTGAAACATTCCACCAAATGTGTAAACACCAAATATGGTCGAAAACCAATGCGGAGAAACAGCCATCATCATATCAATACTGTAAAAAGAGTAAGTGATAGCAAAAAGTAAAACAAAAATAACAGCCTTTGTTACAACACCGTGAGTGATCTGGGAGTCTCCCGTTTGATCTTGTTTCAACGAACTGCCAATCAGTGATTTAGAAAAAACAACCCAAATTCCGAAAAAGAGTATCGTTCGAACCCAGAAAAAGGGAGCATTCAAATAGCCAGACTTATGTTGTAGCAAAGGATCACTGGCAACGGCGTCAGCATGCAGCCACTCAAAGACGTGGCCGGCACCGAAAAGTAAAAAAACCAACATACCTACGGCCGCTAATGGCAGATAAGAAGCCATCGCCTCACAGATCCTTCGAACACTCGCGCTCCATCCAGCCTTAACCACATGTTGAATGGCCGTAAAAAACAGACCACCCATTGCGAAGGTAAAGATCACAAAAAATCCGACCAAATAGGCGTGCCAGGCTTGTTGAGAGTCTTTCACTAAACCCATAATAAACAGTAGACCACCGATAAACATCAGAGCCGAAAAAAGTGTCTTAACCTTAGTTGAGACAACTAATTTTCCAGGATCTCCAGGATGTACGACTTCACCATGTGACATGTATCTCTCCTCACTCACCTATTTCTTAGATTTTTTTTGCAACGTGCGAATATAATTTACAACAGCCCAACGATCTTTAAGATCACGGATCTGTTTATCGTAGGCTCCCATAACACCCTTACCAGCAGTGATCGTATGAAAGAACCGACCATCATTAAATCCAAGTATCGGATCCACTATCAATGAAGGTGGCTTCAATAGAAACTTTTCCGCCACCGTGCCGTCTCCGGCTCCACCTGTTCCATGGCAAACGGCGCAGTAAATATCGTACCGATTTTTACCTCTCTCTATAAAGGCTGGAGAAAAATCATCAGCATATGGGTTTTTTATAGCTTTCTCAGCCACTTCAGGTGGTTGAAATCGATACTTATACGGCTTAAAACCTTTGGGAACCGTTCCTTCCGGAGGAATCCGCATTCCCGCATCCATACCTAATTTGGGATCCCAGTCTTGAGCTTTAACAGAGATTTGATCAAAATGATCATCGAAAATCTCAATATTAGTTTGGTCTTTTCCAGCATTACAAGCCACTAGAAAGAGAGCCAACAGACTTATGGCAGTGAGGTTTTTATTCAATAACTTCATTTAAAACTCCGCCTTTTTTACTTCATCGGCGCCTAGCTCTTTAAAGAGTTTCTCTAACTCAACAGCATTATAGGCACGATCTTTTTCGCTCACAAAGATAGCAAACTTATGACTTGTAAGGGCCGGATCGATGACTACGGGATCTACCTTCGGTAAACCGTTGGCTAGAATCATAGCAGCAACAGAACTGAGGGCCGCAAACAAAACTGTACATTCAAAAATAACTGGGACAAAAGCGGGAAAGGACCAAAAGGGCTTTCCACCAATTATTAATGGCCAATCATCGGCAGCCACAAACCAAGTGAACCAGACACCAAACAAAAATCCCGTAAGTCCAAAAATAAACGTCACCCATGGGATAAAGGATCGCTTTATACCTAAAGCATCATCAATTCCGTGAAGAGGAAAAGGACTGATGGCCTCCACTTTCGTGATCCCCATCTCGCGTACACGCGCTGCTGCTTTTACCATTTTGTGATCATCGCTCCAGATTCCGGCCAAACCAGATGCTGCTTGAGGCCTTAATAAATTTTGA
>JAGRAG010000031.1 GCA_020435025.1 Bdellovibrionales bacterium
TGAAGCGCACTGTAAAGTAAATTTCTTAGATCGACTCAAAATGAATCAGTCATGACATAAACAGAAAGTGGCATTTCTATATTGAATATTTACTCCTACTAAACAGATCTTCGAGCTTCATTTATGGCAGCGGATTTGCTTTAACACATTATTGCAATCTCATTGTACGTTTAAGGAGAGCCCATGAGGAAAAAGTGTAGATATAGCTATCACTCTCAAGTATTTGCCAAAATTCTTAACTTTTTTCTACTCAGCACTTTTTTGCTGTCAATGGCTTGTGAAAATGGTTCTCGTATCAATGATCTTTCTCAAGACTCCTCGCCGATAGGCTTTCATTTTTCTGAGGAATGTTCGGAAGGATCCCTAGAAGCATGTGAAGTCTTTGAACTCGTCAATACCGAAAGGCTTCGTCATGGTCTGACAGCTCTTATTCCTTATAAATCCTGCCGTGACTCTTCACAGTTTCATGCACAAGATATGGATCAAAGACATTTTTTTGATCACGATAGTCCAACAGAAACCTGGCAAGACCGACTGATCCGCTTTCAGGTCACCGGAAGATCCATTGGTGAAAACATCGTCGACACGCGCACACCTGCTTCAGCCATCTCTTTGTGGATGAATTCGCCTCCTCACAGAGAAAATATATTAAATCCCAACTTCACACACAGTGGAATGGGATATTACAATGGCTTTTGGGTTCAATGTTTTGCAGAAAACCCTTATGAATACCTATGACGCCACCACCGAACTGAAAACCTTACTTTTTTTCATTCCGTTTTCACTGTACAGAGCTTGAGTCCCATCAAAATATCTGCAACAATTCGGGTTGATTTTCGGAGGAACGATGAGAAAAAAAGCCCTTTTGATTTTCTTGACCTTGATGTTGCACTGTCTCTCCTTTGCTGAGTCGCCTTTACAACCAATAAAATTGGATTCCCCCAGGGATACATTTAAATCCTACTGGTCTGCCATGCGCGACTATAAAAAAGGTCTGGAAACTGGTAACGAACAACTACAAAAAAGAATTGAGGATGCCAGTCGTTGTTTTGATCTTTCGGAAATTCCTTATTTGATTCGAATTGAAAAATCAAAACAAGCGGCTATTTTTTTAAAGGAAGTCATTGATCGTGTGATTCTCCTTGATTTCGATAAGATTCCAGATGATCCCAATGTCACCCGATGGCGACTCAAAGATACAGAAATTGTGATATCAAAAGTAGAATCTGGTGACCATGCTGGAGAGTTTTTATTTTCCAAAGAGACCACCTTTCGAACAGAAGAATTTTATAACAAAGTCAAACATCTCCCCTATCTTCATGGAAGCGACCACGGCGCGGGATATCGAGAACCTTGGCTTCAAAGTAAGATTCCTCGATGGGCCCAAGAACAGGTCATTGGCCTTGCCAAATGGCAGTGGCTTGGCTTGTTAGGTGCCATTTTCTTAGGGTTAGTGATCAAACTTTTGGGAGAAACTGTTGTCATTCTTGGCAAGAAAATCATTTCCTCTAAACCCGAAAGTTTGAAGTATCAGATCCTTGCTTCGATCGATAAACCATTCGGACTGCTCCTTGCTTCCATAACCTGGTACATCTGTGCTCATTTTTTAAAGATCAAAGGTGTGGCCGCGGCAGTCATTCTTTCTTTAATTCAGATTGTTGGCAGTATTGCTGTAATTTGGGCCAGTTATAGATTGACAGATATACTTTCACACTTACTCTCTAAAATAGCGGCACGAACCGAGAGCGACTTGGATGATCAACTGGTTCCCTTGGTTTCTCGCTCTTTAAGAGTCTTTGTTATAATCATTGGCGTGCTGGCCACAATTCAAAACTTAGGGTTTAATGTCATGTCTCTGATTGCTGGGCTGGGATTAGGTGGTTTAGCGTTCGCATTAGCTGCCAAAGATACAGCGGCCAATCTCTTTGGTTCTATTATGATCATTTTAGATCGTCCCTTCAAAGTAGGAGATTGGATTGTCGCCGGAAAAGTTGAAGGCACTGTTGAGGACATCGGTTTTCGTTCCACCCGATTAAGGACTTTTTACAGTTCTCAGATCAGCATTCCTAACGCCATGCTAGCCAATCTTTCGATTGATAATATGGGCCGAAGAGAGTATCGCAGAGTCGTAACCAACCTTGGAGTCACCTATAACACATCTACGACAAATATGAAAAAATTTGTCGAAGGCATAAAGCAAATTATTAAAGAACACCCCAACACAAGAAAAGACTATTTTCATGTGGTATTTAAAGACTATGGCTCTTCAAGTTTAGACGTCATGGTTTATTTTTTTCTTTCTGTTCCTGACTGGACCGAAGAGCTTTTGCAAAAAGAAGTAATCTTTATGAAAATATATGAATTGGCCGAAAAATTAGGGATCAGCTTTGCTTTCCCATCTCAGTCCTTATACATAGAGTCGGTTCCTGAAGCTTTAAGGATAGAACCCAAAGGAAGCGTGGATTGATCGCACTTACAACGGCCCATAAAGGTGAACTCTCTCCACTTCTTGCTCTGCTCAAGCAGGTTCACAGCGAATCGAGAAGTCATCGAAAGTATCACTTTAGCCAAACTAATGATATACCACTTGTCCTTACTCATACGGGCCAGGGGAAAATCTGCAATGCCGTTCAGACACAAAAATTAATTCATTTTTTTTCACCATCTCTTCTCATTCATTTCGGAGTGGCCGGGGCTCTCTCCCCTGAACTAAAAGTCGGTGATTTAACTATTGCCGATCAAGTATGGGAGCACGATTACCATTCTTTGCGCACACTCCCTCCAAAAATGACGCTTTCAAAAGAATGGATAAAGTTATTTGAGCAGAGCTTAAAAGGACAAAAAAAGGCTTATAAAATTGGCTCCTTTGCCTCCGGCAATGAGGATATTATCAGCCAACCACGTAGAGATGAACTTTTTCATAGATTTAGTTCTATAGCTGTAGATTGGGAAAGTGCCGCTTCTGTACAGACAGCAAATTTCAATAGTGTTCCTATCCTAATTGCAAAAGGCATTTCTGATTTAGCTACAGAAGCGCTAGAGAACTCTTCCGCGAGTATGAAATATGCAGCCCAAGAAATGGCCTATAGTATTCATTCTTTTTTAAGTGAATTAAAATTGGAGCAGTTAAGCGGCCTTAATCCAAGTCTCTAAATGGTCTTCATCTTTTCTATTTTTTAAGGGCAATAGAGCTATCCTAAATCTTTGTTTTGGTTTTTGATTCTCGACAATATAACAGGTTAACTCTACAACTTGGCGTGATCTTTCATTGCGAATTCTTACTTTACTATAACCAGAAACCCATCGAGGAAGAGGCTCCTCTAAAAAAATCCCTCCAACGGAAACGTCAACGGAATAAGTCGAAAAAACCTGCCCATCACACTCAATCTCTATAGGAAGGCGTCGAGAGTATCTTTTATGGACTCGTTTTGTAAAGCCATTTGCAACAGACGTCACCTCAACATGGGTGGCCGTTGGTTCCATGTCAATATTACTTATTTCATCATTAAACGGAGAAGTAACAAACTCCTTTGTGTATTCGTCAGGTTGATGGTTATAGTATTCAGGGTCTCCCTTTTCTAACTTTTCAATTGGTCCATCAAGATCTGGCTCTGCACTATTAAAGCTTGGCTGGTGGCTTTCGCCATATCCCATGATGATCTCATCTTGCTTAAAGGCCTCACTTTTTGTCATATCAATGTTAGTCACTTTTGAATTCAGTGGGGACCGGACATGACGATTTTCTTTTTTTGGATCATATATGGGACCTTCATCTACTGCATAGGTAGAAGTACCCAAACGAATGGTCTCGTCAGCAGAAGTATCACGTGGTGTGAGCTGTTCTGTTAAGTCACGGTCCGCATGAGTTTGCCCCAATGGGGAAAGTTTGCTTTTTAACAAATTAATATGATCTGTTTTCGTCAAATCCTCGTTTGAATCTTCTGTATCTGAAAAAGTGTCCGTGACTTCTTGCTTTTTCAACTGCGTACGAGCCATTGTCACTGCCGTTAAATTTTTGGGACCCTGATATGCAGCTTTCATTGTCGCAGTTCCCATATCCGGTTTTTTTATAGCCCACTTTGGAATCTTTGGATTCAGTTCCGCAAGGCTTCTTTTTTGAAAAGGAAACTCATCGGAAAGAATATTGACTTTTTTCCAAGACGCCCAGCCATAAGACCACACAGCCCAAGTGCGAGATAGGACTTCAGCGGAACCAATAGCGGCCACCTCATTATAGGTCAATCCCTTAATGAGAAGATCTGAGTCCGGCTGATAAAGGACATAAAGCCTTACATTACTTTTAGTGATCGGACCCTCCTAAAAGCAAGAACTCGACATGTAAGAAGTTTTTTTACCTTTTACATAAACTCTATACCAGTTCTTATTGTAGGTACTGGTAATAACCTTAGCACCTTTTTTAAAAACGTCGCGCGAACTCCCCTTTACAGAGGCAATAGAACGAGACTGACATCCTTTCTTTAGAACTCTCCGATATTTTTTAGCAGTCTGTTTGCTTTTTAGGGTAACCGATTCCCCTTTGCTACGCTTAGCTTTTTGATTATCAGAAGATGTTTTCCAACTAGCGGCTTCAGTTTTGTACTCAGCTTCTTCTGACTGCGAACTTTTAATTGAAGCCATGGCACGTGTTTTCCGCTTAGAAAGATCCGCACTTTGAATTTTGAACTTGTCTTTCGCCTCTTTTAATATCCGCTGTGCCTCTTTCGTTCTGCCGCGCGCCCGTTCGGCTTCCGATTCAGCCACTTCCGTTTCCACTTTGAGTTTTTCTAATTTTTTATTAAGCTCACGTATTTCGATTTCCGTTTTGGCTGTCTTTTCTTTCGATTTATGGAGATCCGTTTTTAATCGTTCCATGTCTTTTTTGTGTTTAACCTCATAGGTTTGCAAATCTGTTTTTGCGTTCTTTAAACGGATTGTAGAAACCTTCTCCTTTTCGTTGGCCTTAGCTAATTCTTCTACTTTCGCTTTTTTCTCATCCTCTAACTTTCTCTTTTTCTCTTCCCAAACGCGGGCTTTTTCAACCACTTCAGCTACCCGCTCATTAGCCTTCTCTAGTTCTTCACGAGCCACATCACGAGCCACTTTTTCTTTCTCCATTCTTTGCTCAGCCTGCTTGATGTTCGTTTCATATTTTACATATTCGGCATGAGCATCACGCAGAGACTTTTCATACTTCAAACGCTCTTCTTTGTGCTTTCCAGTTTTTCGACTGAGCTCTTTTATTGAATTCTCCGCCTCTCGCTGTTTCGATCGAGACTTAGCAATTTGTGAAAGCGCTTCTTGTTTGGCTTCTTCCGCTTTGGCTTGCTCATCCGCCTCTCGCTCTTTAGCTGCCTTAGCTTCTGCAACAGCTGCATCTGACTCCGCCATCGCATCTTCCATTTCCATTTCGGTATCATTGAGGTCTGCATGAGCTAATGGGAAAAACCCTCCCACTAATCCCAATAAAACAACAATCCGCAGACAGTATCGCCTTAAATTATGACTTTCAGATGGCCCTATATTCATAGTCAGCTCTCCTTGAAGATTCTCACTCCTCCTATCGGCAAAACCTGACTAAAATCTTAAATTTGTTTGAAATAACATATAGATATGACCGCTAATTTAATGCGTCGCATTAAAATGAGGAATTGAGAAAAATGGAGAAAATTTCATATTTTATGCAGAGCGGGCTCCTTTTTGAAACCAATACTCCTTTTCGAAATAACCACTTAAAAAGCCTTAGTTTTTTCATAATATCCTCAAGTTTATCGGCCCTTTTCCCTAAAATTTCTAAAAGCCGAGTGAATTTTTTCTATTAGCTATGATTATAACGGCAACTCATCTTGATTATAACGACCGTACAACCTTATTTTTCTGGCACCTAGATTGCTCTAGTAGAAAGTCCCCCCCTTAGCGGCCTGGTCCCCTCCTTATACCCAGGTCGCTATTTTTTTATCTGCTCTTTATTTATTACCGCTTTGCAGAAAATTAAAGGCCTTCTACCGTTTAAATTCATTTGAACAAAGGCTTATGCTCGTTTTCCTATGCGGTGTCCTAATCATAAAGACCTTAGATGAGTTCGATACCGACAATTTTGAGCCCAGCGTCTATTGGCTTTACACTAAACAAGTGACGCTCCGATTGTGTTCTTTAATTTTTCTTTTATTCATTCCGCATCTTCAGTTGGCGGCCGCCTCCCCTTATCATGTGATTTTAGATCCAGGCCATGGAGGAAAAGACGATGGAGCCACGAAATTTAAAGTAAAAGAATCAGAGATCACCCTCATTGTTGCCAAAAAACTTGAGCAACTGCTAAAGAAAGACAAAGAGTTTTCTGTTTCTCTGACCCGCAGATCGAACCGATCCCTGAGTCTCAAGCAAAGGACTCAAATTGCAGAAGCTCGAAAAGGCGATCTTTTTTTAAGTATTCACGTCAATAGCTCCCTGGATCCTCGGGCCCACGGTGGAGAGATTTATTTTCAAAACCAACTCCCGCCCGATGAAGAATCCCTATTTCTTGCAAGTAAAGAAAATGCTGCAGAAAGTTCGGAGAGCACAGACCTTTCTTGGCCCCTCACTCCTTTAACCTTGCCCTCTGAAACCCCAAAGGACGTTCAGCTTATTCTTATGGATCTCCAAAGAAATGAACGAATTCGCCTAAGTGGTTTAATGTCGGAGTCCTTAATTAAGTTCTGGACCGGTAAGATCGCTTACAGAAAGCGCAAGATACGGCAGGCTCCATTTTACGTTATTAGCAATGTAAACATGCCCTCCGTTCTAGTCGAATTAGGATTTGTCACCAATTCTATGGAAGCAAAAAAATTAGTTTCTGATCCTTATCAGGATAAATTAGCAAAGGAACTCTACCTCGGTTTAAAGAATGTTAAGGAAGTTCTCGACAAAGAGCGCATCACCCCCTAAATTGATCAAATGCGCACAGATGGAAGAAAATACGATCAATTACGCCCTATTCAACTAACTACAGATATCATTCGCTATGCCGAGGGATGTGTTCAAATCGAGATGGGTCACACCAAAGTGATTTGTACAGCTTCAGTGGACACCAGCGTTCCCAAATGGATGTCCGGCTCTGGCACTGGCTGGATCAGTGCAGAGTACGGAATGCTTCCTCGTTCTACTCACACTCGCATCAAGCGTGAAAAGGCATCCAATAGTGGACGCACTCAGGAAATCAGTCGACTGATTGGACGCAGCTTAAGAGCTGCGGTTGATCTTTCCGCATTGGGTGAAAATCAAATCTATATTGATTGCGATGTCGTCCAAGCTGACGGGGGAACCAGAACTGCTGCAATCACTGGTGGCTTTATCGCTCTTGCATTAGCCCTTCAGTTTTTAAAAGACCAGGGGGAAATCAAGTCCTTACCCCTTAAAAACTACGTCTCTGCGATCAGTGTTGGCTGGGGGCTTTCTGGGGCTTTACTGGATTTGAACTATGACGAAGATTCGACAATTGATACGGATATGAATTTTGTTTTAAACCAAAACAATCATTTTATTGAAATTCAAGGAACTGCAGAGGGTGACCCCTTCTCTGGAGAGGCCATGCAGGAAATGACCCGCTTGGCTCAAAAAGGGTGTCTGGAATTATTTAAAGCACAAGAAACAATTATTGGCGATTTCTTTCCGTTAGAAAGATAGGTGAGGAAAATATGGATATCTGGTTAGCAACAAGTAACTCTGGAAAGGTAAAGGAGTTTCAATCTTTGCTGATGGATATCGGAGCCAATGTTCACGATGTATCAGAAATTGAATTTTACCGTTCACCCATAGAAAGTGGCCAAACTTTTGAAGCCAACGCTTTGATTAAAGCAAAATCCCTCGCAGTGATTAAAAGAGGATTCTGGGTTGTGGCCGATGATTCTGGACTTGAAGTCGAAGGGTTAAATAATCTTCCAGGGATTCACTCCGCTCGCTATGCGGGAGATAATGCTTCTGATGCGATGAATGTGGCCAAGCTCTTAAAGATGCTAAAAATCCGCAGCACCAATCGGAATGCACAGTTTCAGTGCGCCTTAGTGGCCATTTCACCACAAGGAGAAGTCTATCACTTTAAAGGAACCCTTAAAGGGAGCATCACTTTGGCCCCACAGGGGCAAGGCGGCTTCGGCTATGATCCTATTTTCGTGCCTGAAAATGAAACGCAAACATTGGGACAACTCCCACCGTCAGTAAAAAATAAGATTTCGCATCGAGCACAGGCAATCAAAGCTTTTAAAGAATTTTTAAATAACCAATAATACCTACTGACAACTCGACAAATCATTTAGCAGATGTGTGAAAATCCGGAAGGACCTATGATAGATGAGTGGTTTGGTGCTTCCAATCACCAGCATTTCGGTAAATCATCATTCCATCAAGGGAAGCGTAAAGATCCACTTGTCGTTTTAATTTTTCAGATAAGCCTAGCAAGATGAGTTCACGCCCCTCAAGTTGTAGAGAGTGAGCCACCTCACCAAAAAACTTTATGATCGCCAAACTCAGAAAATCTACATTAGATAAATCTAAGGCAACGGCCTCGGGTCCCTCATCAACATATTTTGCGATTTGATCTTTGACTTCGTCGAATCGAAACGAATCCACTCGGCCCGATAACTTTAAAATTTGTGAATCTAGGTTCAAATTCCGTTTCTTACCCATCCCTTTAATCTTTTCAAAAACCGAATTGCCTTGTCAATTAACTCCTCGCAGCATTGTCGAGAAAAATTGTAAATACCTGACATCTTTCACTTGATTTACCACGCGAGAGTGCATTACGTTAGGACTTCCGTGATGGGGTATCGGCAAGCCGGTAAGCCAACAGATTTTGATTCTGTCATTCGTAGGTTCGAGTCCTACTACCCCATCCATTTTTCAAATTTAAAAATTCAAAAAAACCAAAAATGACCAAAGACATTAAGTAGTTAAAAACACTAGAGACCGCGAGAC
>JAGRAG010000032.1 GCA_020435025.1 Bdellovibrionales bacterium
CTACCCCTTAGATCGAGTAGTTCCGGTTCTTCACGGTTAAGGGTGTAAGGCAATGAGTCATTAAAAGAGCAGACATAAGATCTTTTCGATCAGTAAGATTGAAGTGTTCAAAGCTTTAACTTATTGAAACGAAAGGAATTCTTATGCCTGCTCAGCAGACTATAACAAACTTTGTTCTTTTGCCGGAACTCGAAATTATTAAAACTGAAAGAAAAGGCCTCTCAACCAACATCTATTGGTGCCGGAAGAAAAAACTCCAAGAATATTGCCCTTACTGTGCTTCAGGAGATTATTGGACTCATGAATACCGTGTCATTACCGTAAAAGATGCTCCGATTAGAGGTAAGGAGATTATTTTAAAAATTAGAAAAAGACGCCTGCGCTGTAAATCGTGCTTCAAAACCTTTAACGAACCCATCAACGGGATTTTACCTAAAAAACGCTTCACTCAACGCTTTAAACGTGGAGTCCTTTGGGCTTGTGAGAACTATAAAAATCTGAAACGGGTTAAGAAGGCATTTCGCTGCTCTAATCAGTTTATCTACGACTCACTTTATGAAACCCTCGAACTTAATCGAAGGAGAAATCTCAATTACGCTTGGCCAAAAACCATTGGCATCGATGAGCATGCCTTTGGTAGGTCCGTTAAATCTCGAAGAACGCGGTTTTGTACAATGCTCGTCGACTTTGTTAACAAACGTCCCTTCGAGCTCGTAGAAGGACGCTCAGGGCCTTTGTTATGGAAAGATCTTGCGCATATACCTGGGCGAGAAAATGTAACACACGTAGCTTTAGATCTCTCAGACCCATACAAAAAATTTGTCTCTGAGTTTTTTCCAAACGCTGAAATGGTCGCTGATAAGTTCCACGTACTCCGCCTTCTTAACCATCACATCATGAGGCGTAGAAAAGAAATTACCGGCGACAGAGCCTCTAAACAGGCCAGAGACCTATTGCTGATGAGTAATATAAACCTCGGCTGGAAAGAGAGAAAAACTCTTTGGGAATACTTAGATCGCTACCCAGAACTCAAGGAAGTCTATGCCTTCAAAGAATCCCTTCATAGCCTCTACCGTATACGTGGCTACAACAAAGCCTCCAAAGCATTAACAAAACTCACTGATCGAATGGCTAAATCAAATTTAAAAGAAATTAAAACGCTGAGAGCTACACTCGTGAAATGGAGAGATGAGATCTTGAATTATTTTAAAACTAGAATTACAAATGCACGCACTGAAGGCTTCAATCATATTGCTAAGCTGTTGAAACGAAACGCGTTTGGTTTTAAAAGCTTCCCAAATTACAGATTGAGAGTTCTTAATGCTGCGATTTAACTTATGAATTAGGCGCACTACCCCTTAGATCGAGTAGTTCCGTAGTTCCGTAGTTCCCGGAATGGACCAAAAATAGACGCAATTGGCGTTCCCTACGGGAGTCGAACCCGTGTCTTCGCCGTGAAAGGGCGATGTCCTGGGCCTCTAGACGAAGGGAACCCTGGAAAATGGTGGCTCGTCTAGGACTTGAACCTAGGACCCTCTCCTTAAAAGGGAGATGCTCTACCGGCTGAGCTAACGAACCACTCACAACACTTTCGTGTGAGCCGACAATTTCATGGAAATCGTCGGCGAAGTCAATCATCTTTTTTATGTTTTCTTTAAGTTTTTCTAAGCCTTTACAGCCACTTGAATAATAAAAATTATATCCAATTTTTCAGCAAGTGGTCTGTAAATACCCTAAAATAAAGGACGAATCCAAATGGTCTGCTCGCGACCCGGTCCTACAGAAAGCACATCTATGGGCACTTCCAAGGAGGCTTCAATGAACTCGATGTATTTTTTCGCATTTTCGGGAAGTTCCGAAAGGGACTTGGCCTCTTCAAAGTTTTCCTTCCAGCCAGGAAAGGACTCATAAACCGGTTCCACTTCTGTAGAAGCTCCTGGTCCCGAAGGATAATCTGTAATGACATTTCCTTTATATTTGTAGGCCGTGCAAACTTTGACTTCATCAAGCCCACTTAAAACATCCATTTTCATCAGCGCGATATTGGTGATTCCATTGATGCGAATGGCATACTTTAAAGCCACAAGATCCAACCACCCACAGCGACGGGTGCGCCCAGTTGTTGCTCCGAACTCTTTACCAATGGTTCGAATGCGCTCACCAATCTCATTGTCCTGCTCAGTCGGAAAAGGGCCAGAACCTACTCGCGTTGTGTAGGCTTTGGTGATGCCGACAACTTTATCTATTTGGGTAGGGCCAATCCCAGCGCCTATACAGGCGGAACCAGCAATGGTCGAGGAGCTTGTTACAAAAGGATAGGTTCCGTGGAGCAGATCTAATAAGCTTCCCTGTGCCCCTTCAAAGAGGACCTTTTTTTGATCTTTAAGGGCCTTATAAATGAGTAAAGATGTGTCGGAATGTCTATGAGGTGCGAGTTCTTCTGCTAAAAGAGTCACAGCTTCCATGACTTCGTCGGCACTCATGCCTTTTTCCCCATACATTTCTTTAAGTAAAAAGTTTTTTTCCTTTAAGGAGCTTTCCACTTTTTGTCTTAAAGTGTTTTTGTTAAATAAATCACCAAACAAAATGGCCTTACGAGAAGCGCGATCTTCGTAGGCAGGACCTATCCCTTTACCCGTGGTTCCAATCTTTTCATGCCCTAAAGCCACTTCACGAGCCTTGTCGAGGTCCCGGTGGTAAGGTAAGATCACGGTGGCGCTATCAGAAATTAAAAGTTGTTCTGGGCGAGAAAGAAGCCCCGTTTCTTTAAGAGCACGGATTTCCTTTGCAACAATTTCTACATCCAAGACCACGCCGGCACCAATTATACAGGTCGTATTGGAATGGAGAACTCCGGAAGGGACGAGATGTAAAACTGTCTTTTTCCCGTCGACGATCAGGGTATGGCCAGCGTTGGCGCCGCCTTGATAGCGCACCACATAATCAGCTTGCGATGAAAACACATCGACCACTTTGCCTTTTCCCTCATCTCCCCATTGCGATCCAATAACTATGATTCCGGCCATGATGACCCCTTTCTTTACTTGTTGAGAACAACGCTCCGATAATATGTAAGGCTAAATACAAAAAACAAGAAAAATCGCTTGATTGCTTATATAGCTGGTGTAACTTGAGCTGTAAGACTGGAACATTTTTCTAGTTAAGGCTTCAGCGGCCATTCAACAACTCCCTTACATTGAAATAGAAAAAATCGCATTTAAAGGGGGCAATTTGTGCTCACATACCATTCCTCTGTAGGAGGTAATAGATCTGAGGTTTCTCCCGATCGATAGAACTGAATCAGTTTGCTAACGGCGGAATCGGATCCTCTTTTCAGAGCTTCTTTGGAAAACCCACCAATATGAGGGGTGGTAAAAACAGTCTTCAATTTTCGAAGTCGAGAGGCTTGTGGCAGAGGTTCTGTTTCAAATACGTCCAAGGCAGCGGCTCGAACATGGCCTCTTTCGATCGCTTCTGCAAGTTCTGTTTCATCGATTACGCCTCCACGGGAAGCATTAATGATGGAAGCCCCCGGCGCCATTGTTTCGAGTGTGGCTCGGTTGATCAATCTATAGGTCTCGTTTGTTAAAGGAACATGTAAAGAAATGATCGGACACTTAATAAATAATTCCGTTAGCCCCAGCCGCTCTACTTGAAATTCTTCAAAGACCTTGGCTTCGATGTAAGGGTCGTAAGCCGAAACTTCCATGCCAAATGCGCGGGCCAGTTGGGCCACTCGACGACCCACTCGCCCTAAGCCAATAAGTCCTAGGTTTTTACCTTGTAACTCATAAGTTCTTTCTAAGTCATTTTTCCAACTGTGCGAACGAATCAAAGCCTGTGCGGAACCCATATTATGAACCATACTTAATAGCAGCAATAGTGTGATTTCAGCGGCACAGGGGGGATTGGCATCAGGCGTGTGCATCACTTTAATTTGGCGCTTTTGGCAAGATGCTAGATCAATGTGGTCAAATCCGCTTGTGGCCGTTACGATCACTTGCAGGTTAGGAGCTCTACTAAGAAGTTGCGCATCCACTTCCGTTTGACTGCGAATCAGCAATGCCGAAACGTCTTTGAGCTCTTCTTCGCTAGGGTATTTGCCGTTGGCGATTTTAATTGTTGCTGGAATCTCGGTTCTTAGTTTTGCTAATGAAGCGGAATGATAACCACCAACGACTAAAACATTAAAGGATGAATCGGCCATCTCAAGGAGATTCCTTTAAAAAAGCTTCACAAAGATTGAGTCCTTCGAGTAAGCTCGCCTCTGAAATAGGCTTTGAGGCCAGTTCGTTGTAAGTGATAACCAGCGCACGCAGAGTCTCTAGAAGGTCTTCGTCCGAAATAGCACCCATATGTCCAATGCGAAGAATTTTTCCGGTGAGGTCATCCTGTCCTCCCATAATCGTAATGTTATGTTGGTCTTCCATATTTTGACGCCACTTTTTACCGTTAACTCCATCGGGAACGCGGATCACCGTTAAAGAAGGGCAGGGGTTTTTAGGAAAAATAGACCAGCCCCAAAATTCCACAGTCTTTGTTGTTGCTTTGGAAAGGGCTTCGATTCGTTTTTGAGTATTTGGTCTCTCTTTGTCTGTAAAATACTTCAATGTCGCTTCGAGAGCCGATATGTGACTGACTGGAGAACTAAAAAGTGTTTGACCACTTTCGTAGGCTTTTTTTTCAGCTGCTAAATTAAAATAAAATTTAGGAATGCGAGACTCTGTCTGAAACTGCCAAGCTTTTTCCGACAAGGAAATAAAAGCAATACCAGTAGGAATCATAAAAGCCTTTTGTGACCCTGCAACCAGAACGTCGATTCCAAACTCGTCCATAGGTAAATCAATACAGCCAATAGCTGTGATGGCATCGA
>JAGRAG010000033.1:0-7292 GCA_020435025.1 Bdellovibrionales bacterium
AGAGGTATCTATGGTCAAAAAACTTCTAAAATCCCTGCCTGTCTTAATTTTCATCTCGTTCGTGTTCCATATTCTGATGTTCAATAGTGCTAGCCTTTTGTCTCGCTCTTCTTTTAAGCCACCCATTGCAAAACCCGTAGAGATAGTGATCTTACCTAAAACAGATGGTTCAGAAAAGAAAGTCCGACAGATCGTCGAACAGTCGGATAAGGCGATCAATGATCTCGTTCCAGAAAAAGACTACCACCTCAGCAAGAACAACCAAAAAGTAGTTAAAGAAACTAAAGCAAAGAAAGTGGGAGCGTTTACTAACGAAGTTCAACCTGGCCAACAGCAACAAGCGCCTTCCCAAAAAGTAACTAAAAAGACGACTCAAAATTCCAAAAAGTCGAAGGCCAAATCTCTTGTAAATGGAATCCCTTCATTAGCTGACCTTTCACCTCAGTTTCAAGCCGACAGAAAATACGGACAGTTCCAAAAAAATATCCCTGGCAAAGAAAGCCAAAACTCCAACCATCTAAAGGATGTGGAGACGGGCCTCCAAACCTTGCTGAACACCCGGGAGTTTAAATACTATTCTTACTATCAAAGAATTCGCTCTAAAATTCGGCAAATATGGGAGCCACTTATTCGACAAAAAGTAAAAAAAGTCTTCGAACAGGGACGAACCATTGCCTCAGCTCGTGACCGAGTGACCAAGGTTGTAATAATCCTCAACAAAGGTGGTCATTTAATCCGTGTTCAGGTAGTTGGTGAGAGTGGGGTTCATGACTTGGATGAAGCTGCCGTTGAAGCCTTTCGAGCTGCTGAACCCTTCCCAAACCCTCCGAAAGGCATTGTCGAACAAGATGGAACGATTAAAATCCGTTGGGACTTCATCCTGGAAGCTTAAATTGCGGATCAATTCCTTCAAATAATTTATATGTACTTGTTGCGAGCAGCACCCTTTAGTTGTGGATGAAAGTTCAGCTCACTTTAAGGGTGCGGTTTATGCGGCGTTTACTTTTTTATCTATGACTTTAGAGAGCGCATCAAACACTTCTTTGTTGTATGGCTGTCCCATTGTATGTTCGATCAGCAATAGAGCTTCTCTGGGATTCACAGGGTGAGGGTGCTTATGACTTTTTACCGTCAAGTTTACAAATTCGTTTGCTAAGGCCACAACCTTGGCCAATGGATGCGTTTTTAGATTTCTCAACTTCTGGGGGAAGCCTTGGCCCAAAGCATTTTCATGATGCTGAAGAACAATCGAAACCACATCGTCCGGTACGACTCCCAATCCCTGAAGCATCATCATTCCCTTATAAGGATGCGACTCATAAAGTTGAATTTCATCATAAGTCATCGACGCTAAGCTCTTTTCTAAAAGATCAGGAGGGAGTGCTTTCTTCCCTATGTCGTGAAGTAGCCCTCCTAGGGAAAGCTTTTCTAATGTCGATTTTTGTTCCCACCCCATATTGATTCCAATTAATACAGAAAGAATACTTACTGCCATACTGTGTCTCATTAACGGCTGTGAACATTCATTTAAACTATGAAAGAGTTGAGCCAAATCGTTGTGTGATTCTACCAGGCTGACAGTAACCTCTGTAACCTGGCGAGCGGCCCCATAAGATCCGACGGTTATTCCAAGGTGGTTGAGTTCTTTAAAAACGGAATTTGCTGCTGCAGAAACGACATGTACTTTTTGTCGAGTATTTAAATTTTCTTTTTTTACAATAATTCCGGCAATGGCTACATTCATCTGGGTCATCAAGTGAAATTCGCCGCCCTTGATCCACAAGTAGCTGATCTCTTTATCTTTGTAGTTCGACAACCGCTTCTTTTCCGTGCAAGACCCTGCTTTAGCGATCTGAATAAATTTTGTATCATTTAAACGGATATAAAGGTCCACTGGAGTCTTTACACCATCAATGAGCTCACGTATGGGCACCGGAATCATTTTAGAATTGTTATTACCATCACCGTCACCGATCATACATTTCTTTTCGGAACTCTTATATAGAAGTCTTAAAAAAAAGTCCTGTATTCGGAAACTATTTAGAGGACGGCAGTCCAGCGGCCTTCTTTCAATCCTAAACACCTCAGCTTTCGCTCAGTGCACTTCATATGCGCCTCCTTCGATCTGATGAGTTTTAAAGACAAATCTGGCCAATTATCGGGGTACCTATAAAAACCGAGACCTAGTATGGCTCAAAAAAAGACAGTGTTTTTCAACGAGTCCAATTTAAAAAAACATAAAGAATTAGTACTTCAGTTATTTAGAAAGAATAACCTATACGACCCTCAAGCGTTGAAAACAGGAGCGCCTCGTTCCCACTGATATAGCCGGGCACCGTCACATCATATGAAGTAAATGCATATTGATGATATTGTCCATACCAAAAAACTCCAGCCCTTAATCCACTACGAAAATTGTAATACGCCCCCATAGACCCGTCGAAGGCCAATCGATAGTTAATATTAAAAACATCACCTGTCGCAACGGGAAATTGAGCTCGCATAAACACTTCATAGGCCCAATCCTTTCCTTTATCTATAAGAAGCTTTCCTCCACCTACGACCATGGTTACGGTGTTTGACTTGATTGTGCCCGTTCCGCCCACTTGTCTTGCTAGAAACGGGACACTGTGATGTTGCACCCCAAAAATCATTCCAATACGGCTTTTATATTTTCCAAAGATATTAGGACGCCACTGATCATCGAAATAGGTTCCATGCACAGAGGCAATTGTCCAGTTGTAATCCCCCCCGACAATTGTCGAGGTCGGAGAACTGGTTACACTTCCTGGGCTCGTTTTATATCCCGTCGACAAGTGCCAACTGTCAGAAATCCACATAGCCGCCTGAAACAAGAAGGTTGGTCCTTTAAAACTCTCGTAACCCACGTCTATATTTTGAGCAACACTATCCTGAGAGTAATTTAAGTAGTTATAACCCACCCCTAACCAGATGCTATAAGTATTCCTAAGTTCCGGGGACTGTTCTAATTTATCCTCATCTTTCACGGTCACATCGCCAGGTCTTACAGTTAAGATGAGCTGGAATTTTTCTGACCCGGCTTCACCTTTTACTGTTACTGGCAGCTGAATTTTTTCGTGTGGTAGCTTTAAATGAAATTCAAAATACCCAGACTTATCCATTTTTATTGAATGACCGTTTAAGACGACATCACTTCGATTGATAATACGAATCTTTTTATCTTTCGTAACAATAGGAATCTTGTCTTTATTGATGCGTACAACATCACCTTTTTCGCCCCGACCCGAAATAATGACTTCCGAGAAGTTTGGATCGATCCCTTTGCTTCCCACGGCAGGAGTCACGCTTTCTTGGCTTTCCTGCTCAGTTTTTTCCCCTTCGCTTTCTTGATTGCCTGTCTCGACCGTTTCCGTCTGGGTTTTCCCTTGCAAAGTGGTTTTATCAATATAAATTGGTCGAATTTC
Source organism: Bdellovibrionales bacterium (assembly GCA_020435025.1). Lineage (GTDB taxonomy): Bacteria > Bdellovibrionota > Bdellovibrionia > Bdellovibrionales > UBA1609 > JAGRAG01. The sequence continues at coordinate 3,447 of JAGRAG010000033.1, forward strand.
GGGAATATAAAAAGTCACGGCCAAAGCGACTTGACTTGAGTGCAACAGGCCTAACATTCCAAATATAAATTTTTTCAAAGTAAGAGTCCTTATTTATACATTTTAAACATCAAGTGTAGGTGCCTTCTCGTTATTTTCAAATATAAAATATGTTAGATCATCATCTAAAGGTTCTCCTTTTCGATGATCTTCGATAGCACTCATTAGGTCAGCCATCGATTCATCGATAGAATGACGACTGTTATGGGACTCCAACAAAGTTTTAATGAACCGGCGTTCACCCCACATTTTTTTATCATCACCAACCAATTCTGTAACCCCATCCGTATAAAAGACAATTTTATCGCCCGCCCTCAATTGAACGACATTTGCTTCGTAAATCGAATCCATTTTCTCTCCAAACCGACGATTTGTTTTTCCTAATAGTGGTATAATATCTTTCTTTTTTAACTCCTTCTGCGACTGCTTTAAGAGAAATGGGGGGTCATGGCTAGCATTAACGTAGGTAAATTCGTTGGTTTCCTCATCGAAACATCCCAAGAAAAAGGTCATCATAACTCTTGCTTTTGATGTTTCGTAGATAGCTCTATTTAAAATCTCTGCAAGTCTTGTAATGCCTAGTTCCTCAAATTCATCTATCACTCTCGAGGCACTCTTTGCCGCCGCGGTCACCAGAGCGGCAGGCACTCCGTGACCAGTTGCATCTCCTATCAGCATATAGGTTCGTGAGCCTTTTTTGTTATAGAAAAACCAATCTCCGCCACATTCACTGGCCGGTTGATAATAGCCACGAATGGATACTTTTTCCGAATTAAAAGACAACTCTGGAAATAAAGTAGCTTGAACCGTTCTCGCGGTTAATAACTCTCCTTCCATTCGTGCTTTCTCTGCAGTTTCACTCATAAGACGTCGAATTTCGACTGTCATTAGATTAAAACCTCTCGCCAGCTCACCCACTTCATCACGACTTTTAACTTTTGACTCAACTAAGAAATCTCCTGTGGCAACCCGTCTCGTACTTTCTAGAAGTGATTTCAGAGCCGAAGTTAACTTTCTTGAGGTCAAAACGCTTACCACTACTGTCACACTTAAGATAACTAATAAAAAAAACAAAGATTTGACAAGTAGGACTTGAATTGCTCCTGTAGCAACATCCTTTGAAACCAACGAAACAACACTAAGGGAACCGACACCAACATTTGAAATAGAAATCAACCAGTCACTACTTTCATTGCCGCTTTTCACTTCAGTAATTCCAGATTTGTTTCCTGTCGACTCTTTAGCTTTATCTATTGCTTGTCCGATTTCTGCTAAATCTGTTGCAAAATTAGGGATTGACGGACCTATAAGAATTTTTCCTTTTCCATCAATCAAAAAAGTATCTTGCATGCTAGAAGAAACAATACCATCTGCAAAATAGCTCTGCTCCACTAAACTAATCAGAGCTACCTGTATTCCGGAGTTTTTATCTTCAACTTTCAGTCCTAAAAGCCAACCATTACCACTGCTATCCAACGTTCGTAACGATATTTCATCTCCGTCTTTTAAATCCGAAATCAGACCCGCAGAGAGTGTCTCTATGTTCTTTTTTCTTTCTGCATCCAGTTTTTCTGGAATAATGGAGTCTAAGGCCAAGTCATTGCTTCGCATGAGAGAAAAAACCCACAGTCCCTTTAACTTATGCTCGGTGCCGAAGTTATACTTTGAGTAAGGATGTAGCTGTCCAGAAGTGAAGTTAAATCCCTTCATATAAAACTTGACCCGATTTGCCATAAAGTCTAGCTCGGATCTCACTTGACGGGAAACACTTACACTATGGGAAAGTAAAGTATCATAGACATATGCAACTTTATCGTTAGAAAAATCCGTTAAAGCTAAAAAACCATATGCCAAGAGCATGACCGAAGTCGTCGAGATGAGAAGAATCATTAACTTAAATCTCAACGAGATATTCACGGATGACTCCTTATGCAAGTTCTCTAATTTTACTTCAGTAAATATAATGACTTAATAAAAAAGATCCGTCTTTATTTATTCTTTAAAACGAGAAAAGACGTGCCTAACGTCAAGGCCGTTTCAAATCTCAATCCAAAGTCTAGTTTCTCTCGTCAGTTTCAATAATTCTACACATAAACTTGCCCTATTCCGAATAGTTACATGATGAAAAGTATTTTGAGAGAGAACCTCTTTGACGTAACCGTCATTTTTTTATCTTTGCTCGTTGGTGCCGGCTCCAGCTGGGTACTGAGCAATTCGACTTTAATATATCAGTTAGCAGGTATTCAAAAAAGTAACTCAAACGTGATCGGTGAAATCGACAGCATTCAAAAAGATGTTCGAAGGCGGGCTCAAAAAAGTATTCTATGGCAACCTATAAATCGGAAGGAAACGATTTTCGAGGGAGACTCTGTTTTTACCGGAAGTGAATCCCAGGCTACAATCGCTTTAGATTCCGGTGACTCTCTCAGCTTGAGCCCCAACAGTGTCGTTATTGTTGAAACCGAAGATGGAAAAATTAATTTAGACCTTCAAATAGGATCTGTCGTCGCACGACTGGGAAGAAATCAATCCTTAAACATCCGTCAGAATAATGAAGTAGTGAAGGTAAAAAGCAGCGGTGCGAACTCAACAATCAATATTACTAAAGACAAAAAGAAGATCAGCCTGCAATCTATTGAAGGAAAGGCTCAGCTAACCTCTAAAGGAAAAATACTTCAGCTCTCTAAAAGCACCCTTGTGGAAGTTACGAAAAACGAACCCATTAAAGAATCCCTTATTCAACTTGATTTAGAGGGGCCCTCTAAAAATGAAGAGGTTTGGCTATCCAATAAGGACCCGCTGACATTCGTATGGAAGGGAGAAACTAAAGTACAAAAAGCTCAATTACAAGCATCACGAAAATCCGACTTCTCCGACAAGTTTTTTGAAAAGAGCATAACAGTAAAAACACACAGAACCTCGGGAAACCTACAACCTGGTTCTTATTGGTGGAAAATTGTCGACAACAAAGGAAACACACTCAGTGAAACAGAAACCTTTATTGTTGTTAGTAAATCTGGTCCCAAACTTCTTTATCCTATGAAAGATGAAAGCCTCTTTCCCGAGCAAACAGAACCCACGCCAGACGGATTTTCGATAGACTTTTATTGGAAACGCAACAAATTTGCGAAAACTTACCAGTTGGATATATCAACAGAAGAAAACTTTTCTGCCAATGTTAGGTCCTTAAAGGTCGCCGATCCTCAATCCACACAAAAATTAGACGCAAATAAATACTACTGGCGAGTGCGATCTATTGGCCGCACTCAACAGCTAGGTCACTGGAGTGAAGTAAATTCATTTGAAGTTGGAAAACCCGCCGAAGACATTCCCCTCGTCATCGAACCGCCTGTTATTGAGACTCCCGTTGTCGAGACTCCAGCTCCAAAGCCTGAACCAGTAAGAAAAGTAGCATCTAAGCCTAAAAAAATTATCCCGTTCAAAACTCCCTTAATAAATCCTATTCGTAGCATTAAAAAGCAGGTTAAAACCCCAGAAGCGCTACTCAAAGAAAGTCTTCCCGTTGCCATTTCTTGGGAAAGTGACAAGCGCTCCAATGGTTACAAAATTCAAATTAGTCGAAATGATGATTTTTCCTCCATTCTTGATGAGCAGATCGTGACGGATTCATCTGTAAAGGTCGCCTTAAAAGACAATGGTCGCTACTACATTCGAGTGACCGCGTTTAAGGATAAGAAAAGATCTCAAGGGCCCATGTCACCGGTAGAAACTTTTGATCTCAATAAATACTTTTTCTTGAATATTCCAAGAATGATCACAAACCCAGGAAAAGATGTAAAAGTGGTG
>JAGRAG010000033.1:7312-15192 GCA_020435025.1 Bdellovibrionales bacterium
CCGAAGAATCTGCACCCGTAATCTTTTCCTGGAACAAAGTAAAATATGCCTCTAAATATCAATTGCAGTTCTCGCTATCGAAGAACTTTGACAAGCCACTTTTTTCTGAGATCGTTGATGACACGAACTTTTTGCTGTCTAGGGATCTACCTTCTGGTCCAAGTTTCTGGAGAATTCGAGCTGAGAGTGACAAACACATTTCTAAATGGTCGAAACCAAAAGAATTTTAGTAAACAAGCGCTGGTCGGCCTCTTGGTATCTTAGTGAAACTTTGACAGATTGTGGTTCCATACTGAATTTGTCTCATCTCGCCTTAAATCTAAAAAAGGCTCGGTAGCTCGGTTTTTAGAATACCGCTCTATTTTTTAATGGACATTTAGCAACATTTTGCACAATGTATCAGCTTTGCGATTTTTTAAATTCTGACTGGCTATCAAAGAGGTACCGACGTATGGCGTCTGCTCAAAAATCTGTTTTCGAAGAAGTGGTTTTACAAAACATTGTATCAAGGGCTCACTATCTTGCCACTCAAATGATTTATCAAGCAAATCATCGAAAAACCCCTGATCCTGGCGAACCGAAAGTCGGTGGGCATTCTGCAACAAGCGCCAGTTCAATTCATATTCAAGGTGCGATAAATCTCATCGTTAAAACAGGCTTTGACCACGTCGTTTGCAAACCTCATAGTTCGCCTGCAGATCATGCTTATAATTTTCTTTTGAAATTTCTTTTTGATGAAAAAGGGAATCCTCTAACGGACGCCGCTGCAGAAAATGCGATGTATAATCTAAGAAAGTTCCCAGAAAACGGTGAAGAGGTTTTCCAATCCTATCACTCCCACTATGATCCTGATCACCATAACTTTTTACCTACAGGTTCAGTGGGAATCCCTGCAGTCAACTTAGGATACTTGGCTCTTGCTTATCGGTATGCCCGTGAACATGGCTACGTCGTCCCGGATGCACACTTTTGGGCCGTTATTGGTGATGCCGAGTTTAAAGAAGGATCCTTAGCTGAAGCCATCCCCGATTTTGCCCAACGAGAGATCGGTAACCTCACTTGGGTTGTAGACTATAATAGGCAAAGTCTAGACGGAACAAGATATGGAAATTTAGAAGTTTTCGAAGGCAACGACGACACTCGAATCGAAAACATGATGACAGCCAATGGCTGGGATGTCATCCAATTGCGGCATGGTCGTTACCGCCAAGAACTATTCGACAAAGATCATGGCAATTCTTTTAAGGTATGGCTGGAAAAAGGCGTTTCGGACGAAGAAATGCAAGCCCTATTGCAAACCCATGATGTCACAAAAATCATGGAGTTTTTGCGAACCGAGTATTCAGAATTGAATAACTTTTTAGATCACGTCACCCCCGATGACTTAATGACAGCTCTTCATGATTTTGGAGGCCATGATCTCACTTTACTTGTTGAGGCGCTTGAAGAAAGTAAATCCAACACTCGAAAACCAACTTTGATTATTGCTCATACGATCAAGGGATGGGGCCTTGAGATGGAGGCAAAACCAGGAAACCATTCCATGATTGCCAAAGTATCGGAACTCGACCATCTTAAAAAACGAGAAAATCTCCCCAAAGATGTTGATTTCGCAGGATTTAACTCTTCCTCTCCGGAAGGAGTCTTCTTAGCTAGTCGAAGTGAAACTTTGAAAAAAGATCGAGCGGCCCAATTAGAGCTTAAATCCATCAACTCTAGCCGTTACCTCTCACAAATCGAGCAAGCTGGAGGAATTCCCGACAGTGCCGATGTTAATTTTAAGTTGGCAAACCATCCGCACACTCAGTGGATGCTGGGGCAGATCACCTCAAAGCTCACCCGAATTGCTAACACATCCGAAGATAAAACTGAATTGGCTCAAGGACAAAAACCACTGTCCGCAGAAGAATTGCGCTGGAAGCTTCCCTCTGAAATGATCGTAACTATGTCTCCCGACGTTGGAACCTCTACCAACCTAAATCCCTCTATGGACAACAAAGTCTATAACCCGCACTTAGTTGAAGACTCAGAAATAAAATTAGGCATAGAGAATTCCAAAAATCCAAAGCTTGTTCCCGACAATCAATCACAGAATCGATTATTACGTTTCGATATTGAAGAAGGGAACGTGATGTCTTGTATGGGATCCTTTGGAAAACTGAGAGATCTGTTAGGGATTCCTATTTTGCCAATTATGACTATTTATGACTTTTTTGTAAAACGTGCCCTCGATCAATTTTTTTATAATCTTTATTGGAAATCGAGCTTTATTTGCGTTGGTACCCCTGCAGGCGTCACTCTTTCTTATGAAGGAGCGCAACATGGTTGGAAATCCGACTTACAAATTCCCAACCAGATTGCCTGGGAACCTATGTTCTGCCAAGAGTTGGATTGGATTTTTGCAGACTCCGTTCAACGACATTTCACGAACAACAACGAAGGGCGTACGGGCGTACATATTCGAAATGTGACTCGTGGAATTCAACAAAAAGACTTACTGAAAAACCTTAAGAAACAGTTCCGCTTTAAAAGAGGACTTACTGAACTACACAAGCTCACTCACAAAAGTTACCCGATGCCAAATGGAGTTGACGAATCAAGTTGTGAAACCATGAGCGAAGCTGAGATCTTTTCAGTAGTGCGAGAAGACGTTTTAAAGGGCGCTTATTACCTTGTTAACTATGAAAACTACCAAGGCTATGATCCCGGAGACAACGTCATTAATATTTTTGCTCTGGGCTGTATGGGATCTGAGGCCCTGTTGGCATCTGAGTCTCTTCTAGAAAAAGGAATTTACGCTAACGTTATCGTTGTCACGTCATCGGATTTACTTGCCGGCAATTTGGCTCACGAAACAAATTATAATCACCTCCGTCAAGGTTTAGGAATCGACTCTAAGCTTTATCTTTCCCCAAAATCCAACGCGGCATTAAGTCGCCCAGAAGCTGCGACCTTATCAGGACGCCGTATTCCCATTGTCAGTGTTCATGATGGTGAGCCTGGATTCTTGGATAACCTCGGATCTATTGTCGGTGTTCGCCAGGAGTGTTTAGCTGTGAGAAAGCATTCAAAGTGTGGTGGTCCAAAAGAAATTTACCACTTTCATGAAATTGATGCCGACGCTATTATCAAAGCGAGCATGAGAGCTCTTGAAGAGACCGCTTTAGAAGAAGTCGCGATCACGCAAGAAGCCCTACGTGCCTTAACCTCTGGCCAACGTCCCATGGAGAACCACTTATAATTTAGGTGCCAGTATCTTTTTAGTTCCGAAAAAAATACTGGTACCTAAATTCATTTTTTAATAGCGATGGTCATACCTTCTCGGGTTGGTAAAAGGACCGAAGTAAATTTTTTTGGATCACTCATTCGCTCGTTGAACTCTCTCATAATCTGAACTTGAGTCTCCGTAATGTTTACTTCTTTGGTGGGAGCATCACACACATGGCCAAACAACAATGTGTTGTCTCCAATAATCAAACCTCCCGGACGAACAAATTTCTCGGCCCAGTCCAGATAGTATAGGTATCCCCCTTTGTTGGCATCGATAAAGACCATATCAAAGGGAGCATGAGATTCGATCGCATACAACATGTCTAGTCCATCACCACACATCAACTGCACTTTTTCTCGCTCAGGAATGTTTTTAAAAAATTCTTTGGCTTTCCGATGATTTTCCTGATTTCGATCTATTGAAAAAACTTTGCCCTCCTCAGGCAGGGCTCTTGCCATCCACAGCGTTGAATACCCAAAGAGAGTCCCAATTTCGACAATCTTTGTGGCTCTGGAGAGCTCAATGAGCATTTGCAAAAATCGACCTTCAAAGGGAGCCACATTTATCCCCTCAAATACCGTTCCCGTAAGCTCCCCTCTAATTTTTTTTAACGATGAATCTTCGGGAGCAAATAATCTATTGGAATACTTTTCCGATTCCGACAATTCTGTACGGGCCACCTGTAACCATCCTTTGAGTCTTTCCCATTGAGATAGTATTGTTTCAATCGAAACTCAATACCAAAAAGACTTCATAAGTCCTCTAATGGTATGGTATTTTAAAATCGACTCCTAACTTTGACTATCGGAAATTTGTTTATGGCTCAGCTTCTTATTTTTGATCTTGATGGCACCCTTTTTCATACAGCCCCTGGCCTACTCACCGCCGTGAATCGACTGTTTGCCCGCCGTGGACTACCTCCGATTCCTATGGAAAAGCTGGTTACTTATATTGGCGGCGGAATAATGAGTATGATTGAAGATTTAGAAAGAGACACCCTCGGAAAGCTTGGTGATTTGCAAGCTGTTGAATCCGAGTTTCTCACCATCTATGACGAAACTTATCTGGAAGGTTCTGAACCCTACGAAGGTTTATTAGACTTTTTAAATTCATGGACTGGTAAAATAGCTATTTTAAGTAATAAAAAGGAAAAGTACGTTAAGTCGCTTGTTGAAAATACAGTACTCAATCAATACCAATGGGTCGCCTGTTACGGAGGAGATTCTTTTCCCACTAAAAAACCAGATCCACAGGGACTCGAAAATATAATTTCTCTCGCAAAAATATCTAGAGAACATGCACTACTTATCGGAGACGGGCTGCCCGATATGCTCGTTGCTAAAAATGCTGGCATTAAATCACTGGCTGTGAGCTTTGGTTATGCGCCGATTGAACTTCTTAATGAAGTGGGACATCATGGCCAGCTTAACCATTTTAATGATCTTTCTACGACAATTGAGAAATTATTTTCCATTTAAAATTGTATATTTAGACTTCAATCCAAGAGATTGACTGGGCGCTTCATTGTTGCTTAGCATTATCCCTGAAGAGATACAACTTTTCACAGCCCTCTACGGAGCTATTCTCTATAAGACGCTGGCTAAGGGATTTCCGCTGCCCTCTCTATTACAGATTCTTAAAGAGACTGAACTTTAAATAATATAAGCCGCTCCAGGAGCGGCTTTCGTTGACTTTATAAGTTGTTAAAGTTAGACCATACATTTGTAAATGGCTGAAATTAAGGAGGAATATTTATGCATTCTGTTTTCGAAACCCTTCGCAAAATGGCGAAATCTTTCGGCTGGATTGTTTTAAGCTCGACACTCATTTTAAGTATCTCATGTACAAAAAAGAAAGTGAGCGACACGGACGATACCATTTATGAGATTGTCGAACAAAACGTTAAAGGGATGGACCCCGTCTACACAAGTGATGTCTACACAAGTAAAGCCGTCTCTCAAATTTATGAAACCCTTTTAGAGTATCATCATTTAAAAAGACCTCTTGTTCTACAACCCCTATTGGCAGTGGAAATGCCCGCAGCCTCAGAGGATGGACTCACACATACGTTTAAAATCAAACCAGGTGCCCGCTTTCAAGACGACCCGGCTTTTCCAAATGGTAAAGGTCGAGAAGTCACTGCAACGGATTTTATTTATTCGTGGAAACGCCTTGCCGATCCTGCAAATCGCAGTGATGGCTTTTGGATTTTTGACGGTCGAATCAAAGGCCTAAATGAGTGGCGCGCGGCTATGGAAAAGGGAAAAGCCAACTATGACACTCCTATTGAAGGACTTGTTGCGAAGGATGATAAAACACTTGTCGTTAAACTTACGAAGCCCTACTTCCAATTGTACTACGTCTTAGCCCACAACTATTCTGCTGTGGTTCCCCGTGAAGCTGTTGAGAAATATGGAAAAGAATTTCTCAATCATCCCGTTGGCACTGGACCATACCAGCTAGAAAACTGGGTGCGCGGAAGTAAAATAGTAATGAAGGCCAATCCGACTTGGCACGGTCAAACCTATCCCACTGATGGCGACCCCGGTGATGAAGAGAAGGGACTTTTAAAGGATGCCGGCAAAGCCCTTCCTTTTGCTAAAAAACTTGTCTTCTACGAAGTTACTGAAGATCAACCACGCTGGTTGAAATTCATGAAAGGTGAAGTGGACCTTTCTACCATCCCAAAAGACAATTTTGACTCTGCTATTACAAACGGTGCAACGAGTGCCGAATTAGCGAAAAAGGGGATTCAATTACTTGTTATTAAAGAACCTGACGTTACCTATACTGCTTTTAATATGGCTGACAAAAGCATCGCCGAAAACATCAATCTCCGAAGAGCGATGTCTTTAGCGATTGACACGGATACTATGATTAAAAAGTTTTACAATGGTCGCGCTATCAGTGCTCAAAGCCCCATTCCTCCAGACGTGGACGCCTATGACCCCGACTACAAAAATCCTTACAAAGGATTTGATGTTGGTAAAGCCAAAGAATTTATGAAAAAAGCTGGCTATAAAGAAGGCGAAGGTCCGACTATTGAATACTCAACAGTCAGTAACTCCACCTCTCGGCAAATGGCAGAGTACATTCAACAAAGCATGGCGGCTATTGGGGTAAAGCTAAAAGTTCTATCTACGGATTGGCCGCAATTCATGAATAAAATTCGTGAGAAAAAAGCGCAAGTTTGGGGTGTTGCTTGGTTAGCAGACTATCCCGATGCGGAAAATTTCTTGCAATTGCTTTATGGAAAAAATATCAGCCCTGGTCCGAATGGTGCCAATTATGTAAATCCAGAGTACGACTCTCTTTATGAAAAAGCCGCTCTATTACCACCTGGCAAAGAGCGAACCGAAATTTATCACAAAATGCGAGATATTCTAATTAAGGACTCTCCTTGGATTCCTGGTGTGCACCGCTTAGGTTACTATCTCCACTACAGCTGGCTCCATAACTTTAAAAGACACAGCATTATTTCAAATTATCACAAGTATCTACGAGTTAATCCGAAAGCTCGAGCAGAAATGAAAGTGAAACTTTAATGTTGAAGTACGCACTCCGCCGAATCCTTTATATGATCCCGATTTTATTCGGGGTCACAGTAATAACATTTCTTTTGTTTAATGTGGCTGCTGGAAATCCCGCAGCCATGGCTCTAGGAAATCATGCTTCGGCCGAACGTATCGCTCAACTCGAAAGAGAGTTGGGCCTAGATAAACCTCTTATCTATCAATATTTTGATTTCGTAAAACAAGTTCTCACTTTTGACTTTGGAAGAAGTTGGTCTACCAAGCAGACTATCTCTTCGATGATTCTCAGTGGAGTGGGGGCGAGCTTGTCTCTGACGGTCCCTTCTTTCTTCATCACCTTACTCATCACCGTGAGTATCTCGTTGCTTCTGACTCAGTTTCGAGGTTCTGTGATCGACAAGTCAGTTATCGTCGTCTGCTTAGCAGCCTTAAGTATCAGCTCTCTTGTCTACATTTTGTTTTTCCAATATATGTTTGGATACAAGGTTGCCCTTTTTCCAATTAACGGATGGGATCCTTCTTGGGTAGGCCGCTGGGAGTACTTAACACTTCCGATTATCATATTTGTTGTCATTCAGGTCGGCAGCAATATGCTTTATTATCGTACTATTTTTCTTGATGAAATCTTTCAAGACTATGTTCGAACAGCGAAAGCCAAGGGTTTGAGCCAAAAAGTAATTTTGTTTAAACATGTGTTAAGAAATGCAATGGTTCCCATCATCACTTTAATTGTTATTCAGATGCCTTTTTTGATTTTAGGATCTCTGCTGTTAGAATCTTTTTTCGGAATACCTGGAGTGGGTGGCCTTGTTGTTCGAGCCATCAATAGTTCGGATTTTCCCGTAGTTAAAGCAATGACCGTTATAAGTAGTATTTTATATATGATCTTTCAACTGCTCTCCGACCTTCTTTATGCTGTCGTAGATCCAAAGATTCAGCTGAAATAGGAGGAATTATGAGCGCCACCGCCACTTCTGTAGATTCTATTCCTGCTCGAAAGACCTCTTCCGCTAACTCCCTTTGGGCCGATGCCTACCGTCGTCTTAAAAGAAATAAAATGGCCGTGGTCTGCTTTT
>JAGRAG010000034.1 GCA_020435025.1 Bdellovibrionales bacterium
CATCTGGTAGAGCCAGAAATTCCTGACGAAGGATGAATCTGTCATAGTGTATGTAGTTTAACATCGTAGTTTATTTTGAGGAGTGTGTAATGATCAAAGGCGTTCAAGATACCTATTACAACGTGACTGACATGAAAAGGGCCGTTCAATTTTATACGGAGTGCATGGGAATGAAGGTTGTGCATGGGGATGATTATTGGACCTCTTTGGACTGTGGTGGAACTAGTGTTGGACTTCACTGGACGGAGGGTCAAAAGATCCCAGAAATTCCTAGGGACTCTCATGGGGTTTATGCGGGTGGAACTTTAACTCTGGAATCGACCGATGTTTCCGCGGACAAGGTTCTTTTGGAAAGTGCAGGCGCGAAAATTCTTGGTGAGGCCGATGCTCCTTGGGGGCATATGCTGGTGTTTGAAGATTTAGACGGAAACGTTCTTAAATTAATGAAACCCAAGTATTAGTTACGAGTTTGGATCAAACCTAAATTAGGGGGCAAATTTGGTATATATCATTGGGGGCCTGCCAGGTGCGGGTAAGTCAACGTATTCGAAAACTTTAGCCAAAAAAGTCAAAGGAATCGTCTTTGCCACAGATGTGTGGATGAGTGAACTCTTCTGGATGGACAAGTCTCCGGGAGAAGACCTTCAGTGGGCGCTTGAGAGAACAGATCGTTGTGAAAAAAGAATGATGCGAACATGTGCTCAGCTTAATGAGATCGATGTTTCTTCAGTTCTTGATATTGGCTTTGTTAATTTGAAATGGCGTCAGAAAGCTTATGACTTGCTTAACAGTCTTGGGGTTGATTTTGAGGTTCATTTTCTAGATGTGGACAAAGAGACCCGGTGGAAAAGAGTGCAGAAAAGAAACAGTGAAAAAGGCGACACGTTTTCTTTTGAGGTCACAAGAGATATGTTTGATTTTATGGATCAACACTACGATCCCATTGATGAACATGAGATGACCGGTAAGCTGGTGAGGGTTCAGAATTAATCCAGAGGACAGTTAGTTAGAAAAAAACACTCATTTTTGCGATAAATTTAGCCTTAATTCACGGTGCGTAGTTTATAGTTTTAGATGAGAACAGCATGGGAGTTTTGATGCAGCCACGTATCAGTATGATCACATTAGGAGTGACCGATTTAGAAAAGTCGATTTCGTTTTACAAAGACGGCCTTGGGTTTCCCAAGATGGACTCTCCACCGGAAGTGGCTTTTTTTACTTTAGATGGAACATGGCTGGGTCTATTTGCAAGTGATTCGCTGGCGAAGGATGCCTCTGTTTCTTCAAAAGGGGAGGGATTCAATCATTTTGCATTGGCTCACAACGTAGAATCTGAAGATGAGGTGGATCGAGTGTTTGAAAAAGCGATCAGCGCCGGTGCGACCCCTAAAAAGCCCCCCCAAAAGGTCTTTTGGGGTGGTTACTCTGGCTATTTTTCTGACCCGGATGGACATCTTTGGGAAATCGCTTATAACCCCCTATTTTGGGTCGGACCGAAAAGTAAATAATTTAAAAGGATTTTAGAGATTCAAGTTAGGTGACTCATGCTCATCGGCTGCAAAATCAACTATTGTCTTTTTTATGAGAAATAAAAAGACTAGTGTTCTTAAGGTCTTATTAAAGAAAATCACTTTTAAATAGGTATCTGATATTCTATATTGACTCCGTACCATAGTACGGAGTGTATAGTATGAACATGAAAGAGTCTCTCACGATTGGAAAGTTAGCAGGCGTATCTGGTGTCAACGTAGAAACGGTCCGTTTTTATGAAAGAAAAGGCCTATTAAAGCAACCTAAAAAGCAAGGGGCCTTTAGGTATTATCCAGATGAATACATTGCTCGCATTCGTTTCATTAAAAGGTCCCAAGAGCTGGGTTTTACATTAAAGGAAACCAAAGAACTTTTAGATCTAAAAATTAAAAATCATGCGAAATGCAGTGATGTTCTTTCTAAGACAGAAGAGAAAATCGCAGAAATCAATCATAAGATAAGTGATCTTAAAAAAATGAAAAAGTCTCTAGAGGGGCTGGCTAATTGTTGTGTTGATATCCATCAGCCTCTAAGTGATTGCCCTATTCTTGAGTGTTTTATGGACAAAAGGGAAAAATAAATGAAAAAAAACATTTTGTTTCTTTGTACGGGCAATTCATGTCGTTCGCAAATGGCCGAAGGATGGGGAAAAGCTCTAAAGGGGGACTGTTTTAATTTTTACTCTGCGGGAACCAAAAAGCATGGACTGAACCCATTGGCTGTTAAAGTCATGCGTGAGGTGGATATTGACATCAGTCGCCAGGAATCAAACACCACAGAGGAGCTTCCGGATGTGACGATGGATTTTGTTATTACAGTCTGCTCGGATGCCCATGAAAACTGTCCTTATTTTCTCGGAGGAATGATCATTCATGTGGGGTTTGACGACCCACCAAGACTAACTAAAGAAATGAAAGATGAGGAAGAGGTCTTAAGTGTTTATCGTCGAGTGCGGGATGAAATTAAAGAGATGGTTTTAGGTCTTGAAAAGTATGTGGACGGTGCGAAATGAGTCATGAGTCAGAGCAAATGGGATTTTTTGAAAGGTATCTTAGTGTTTGGGTCGCTCTTTGCATTGTGGGCGGAATTGCGTTGGGTGAGCTGCTTGGTGACTCCATATCCGTGTTAAGCAATATGAATGTTGCAACTGTGAATATCCCCGTGGCCGTTTTGGTGTGGCTTATGATTTTTCCGATGATGGTGCAAATTGACTTTGGTGCGATTAAAGATGTGGGGAAAAACCCAAAGGGTCTTGCTTTAACTCTTGTTATAAACTGGTTGATTAAACCGTTTACGATGGCATTTTTTGCTTGGATTTTCTTTGATAAATTGTACGCGGCTTATCTGACCCCTGAACTAGCACAAGAGTATATAGCAGGTGCAATATTGCTAGGGGCTGCTCCGTGTACGGCAATGGTTTTTGTTTGGTCCTATTTAACAAAAGGGGACCCAGAGTATACATTGGTCCAAGTGGCAATAAATGATCTGGTTTTGCTAGTGGCTTTCATACCAATCGTTAAGTTCTTACTGGGGGTGACGGACATATCTATTCCCTACGATACCTTAATTTCATCGGTTGTGATCTTTGTCGTTATTCCATTAGCTGCGGGGTATTTAGCCAACAAAGTATTAATGAAATCATATGGTGATAAATGGTTTAAAGAAGTTTTCATGGCTAAATTAAAACCGGTGTCTATTGCCGCTCTTTTAACAACCTTAGTACTGCTTTTTGCTTTCCAAGGCGAGAAGATATTGGCAAATCCGCTTCATATATTTTTAATTGCCATCCCACTGACTATACAGACGTACTTTATATTTTTTATCGCTTGGGGAATCGGACGAAAAATGACTCTGCCTCACTGCGTGCTTAGTCCTGGCTCCATGATAGGGGCCAGTAACTTCTTTGAGCTAGCCGTCGCCGTGGCTATTGCTCTTTTTGGACTTAACTCGGGTGCGGCGCTGGCAACCGTGGTCGGCGTGCTTATTGAAGTGCCAGTCATGTTAAGCCTTGTAAAGATCTCAAATAAGTGGAGGTATTAGTGAACTACCTTAAAAACTACAAATTCAATTTGCAGCCCAAAGATCTAAAAGTGTCCAATCATAAACCTAGAATTCTGATTTTATATGGATCTCTTAGAGAAAGATCCTATTCAAGACTTCTTGCTGAAGAGTCGGGAAGAATTCTCGAGCATATGGGAGCTGAAGTAAAAATTTATAATCCAGAGGGTTTACCCACTTTCGACTATGATCGATCCGTTGAGCATTCCAAGGTTCAAGAATTAAGAGAATTAAGTCTGTGGTCAGAAGGGCAGGTATGGTCGTCTCCTGAGATCCACGGGAATATGTCTGGGCATTTAAAAACACAAATTGATTGGATTCCATTGTCTTTGGGATCGGTTCGACCAACTCAAGGTAGAACCCTAGCTGTGATGCAGGTCAGTGGAGGTTCTCAGAGCTTTAATGCTGTCAATAATATGAGAGTGCTTGGAAGGTGGATGCGAATGATCACAATTCCAAATCAGTCATCAGTTGCGAAAGCTCATCTCGAATTTAATGAAGATGGAACGATGAAGGAATCAGGTTTTAGAGACCGAGTTGTTGATGTCATAGAAGAACTCATGCGCTTGACCTATTTGACACGTGATCACGCAGCATTTTTAGTGGACCGTTATAGTGAAAATAAACAAGCGTATGTCACTCCTCTTGAGAACACTGATAAGGCGGATTTAAAGTGTTCGGCAGGGACAAGTTGTTGCTGAAATAGAATTATCGCGAAGCTACCTGACAATCGTCGCTTTCTGAAGTATTTCAAAGAAAGCAAGTTAGATTGATTTGGAGCACATAAGTGAACATAGAAATTAAAACCTTTAGCACTTTGAATGCAGAGGTATTGAATGATGTATTCTCCTTAGAGGAGTTGATTTTTGATAAACCTTATTCCAAGGAAAAATTGCTCCGAGAGGCCTCAGTAAAGCATCATCTTCTGGTATTGATCGCCTACTGTGAAAACAAACCCGTAGGGTATAAAATTGGTTTTGAGTTATCTTCGCGGCTCTTTTACAGTTGGATTGGTGGTGTGCATCCTGAGTATCGAGGCAAAGGGTTGGCGAAACGCCTTATGGAAGTTCAACACTCTTTAATACCTAATTTTGGTCATTCCTGTGTTCGGACCTATACGGAAAACAAATACAAAGAGATGTTGGTGTTAAATTTAAAATCTGGTTTCGATATTATTGGTGTTTACAAAAGTGACCATGACGAGAAGCAAACGATTATGTTGGAGAAAATGTTATAAGTACCAATTCCTTTTTTAAATATGAATCTATCTAATGCTATTTTCGATAGCTTTTTAAAATCTCGCAAATCTCGACCGTATAGTCGAGGTACCATTCCGAATGACCTTTTTTCTGAGCTTCCAGGTGTAGGGGTTCTTCCTTCCATTTTTTAATGGCCTCTAAAGAACTCCAGTAGCTGACTGATATGCCTCGCCCTTCTGTATCTGCTACAGAGTCTATTTTTAAAAATCCAGGGAGTTTTGACACACGTTCTACTAAGTGATGAGACATCTCAATGTAGGCATCAGGCATAGGGAGTTGCCGCTTTGTCTTAAATATCACTGCGTATTCTTTTTCCATAATCACCACCAAAGACTGATTCATTTAAGTATCGTAAAAAACATTCGATGTAGTAAGATCTACTAATTCATTCGACTTTGACTCAGATGTCAAATGTCGATATTTTTCAAAGATAAATTTTTTTAATCTCTGAAAACAGTGCGGTGTTAGGGGTCAAAAGTGACTGCGAGTTTAACTATAGTATTGCTAACCATATCTAATATTTTTATGACATTTGCCTGGTATGGACATTTGAAAAACTTGAGTTCCAAGCCGATGATAGTTGCCATTTTTCTGAGTTGGGGAATTGCCTTTTTTGAATATTGTTTTCAGGTTCCTGCTAATCGCATTGGTTATAGCTATTTTTCTTTGCCGCAGCTTAAGATTATCCAGGAAGTGATAACGCTTTTGGTGTTTCTTGGATTTGCTGTCTTCTATATGGGAGTTAAGCCTAGTTTAAACTTCTTATGGGCCAGTATGTGTTTGCTTGGAGCGGTATATTTCATTTTTCGTGATGGAATTTAATAGATAGAGTTTCTTTTAAGATACTAATATTTAATCAATTCTTTGACAGTCAAAGCTTGTGATCTCATTTTCTTCCACAGTGTAAGTGACCTGAATGGGATGACAGCAAACTTCGCAGTCTTCTATGTAACTTTGCGTGCCGCTGAGAGAGACATCCAAAATCATCGAAATTGCTTCAAGGCAATAAGGACACTGAAAACTCTGCTCGACTTCTTCCATTAACTAAAGATAACCTTCTCGTTTGAGTGACTGAATGATTCGGTCAAGAGAACCCAAAAACTGAGATCTGGCCTTCTTATCCATTGGTGCTGGTCCGCCTCTGACTTCACCAGTTTGTCTCAGGGTTTCCATCAGCTCTCGATTAGAAACGGCCATCCCCACATTGTCTTCGGTAAACTCGTTACCTTTTGGTCCTAATACGCGAACAGACTTTTTCACACAGCGATCAGCTAACAAAATGTCACTGGTGATAACAATGTCGCCCTTTTCAGAATGTTCCACGATCCAATCATCTGCCGCGTCGAAGTTTCCCTCAACCACTACCATTTCAAGTAAAGGATTCATGGGTAAGTTCAAATATTGATTCGACACAAGGACAACGCGTAGTTGATAGCGACCGGCGACTTTGTAGACTTCTTCCTTGACAGGGCAGGCATCCGCATCAATATATATTTTTGTCATAGCTCATTACTTTCATAGTTTCGAATGTAGACTATAGAATTTCTGATAGAACTGGAAGTACTAATTAATATCTTACCGATATCTTTGTACAGACATAAATATAATCTTTTTCTTGCCACCAAGACTTTGCTGCTTCATCCTTTAAGCTGAGTTGAGTATTGTTTGGGGAGGTTCTATGAGAAAGCTAATTTTAGGGTGGATTCTTTTTAGTGTCTCATTTTGTGCATTTGCTGAAAAGCATTCGAAGTACCGTCAAGAGTGTGCTTTGACCTCTCAAGAAATAAAAGAAAACTTACCCACAAAAATGATAACCGTTTGGTGTGCTAACGATGCAAGAAAGGATTTTGGACCTATGGGTCCAGATGTGATTCATGCTATAGTTGCGGCAGCATTTTTCGAAAAACGTATGGATCGGAGGGTGGCTGCAATAAATCTTTTAGAGAAATACAGATGTCAAAAATTAGATCAATGCGTAGAGTTCTACGACCTTTTAGACTGGGGAATTAAATCGGGACATCCGAGTTCTTATAGTAAGACCCTGGCTCAGCGGGCCAATAGCTTGCGCAGTCAAGTTGAAAAGCAAGTGGCGAATCTTAAGTAGTCATTCGTGAAATACTGATTTCTTTTAGCTGACTTCCAGCTCATCAAGGATCAGTTTTATGGCTAAAGGAATTTCATCCTTAAATGGAGTTACGTCCCAAATGGAAATCATATAGTCAGTATAGTCATTCAAGGAGTTTCTCTGCGGCAAGGGAAAAGGACTTTAGCTCGGCAACTTTCACAAAAGCGACGATTGAAGATATGTTTTTAATTGTTTCCATATGTAAACAAATTGTTCACATATGGAAAGATTGTCAAATGAAGAGCAAACAGTTATGGTGACCTTCATAACAAGGAGATTTCAAAATGAAAGTCAAAGCCGCAGTAGCCTGGGGACCTAACGAGCCCTTAAAGATTGAAGAAGTCGATTTAGAGGGGCCTAAAAAAGGAGAGGTTCTTGTTAAGATACTAGCTACCGGTGTTTGCCACACAGATGCCTACACGTTATCTGGCGCTGATCCCGAAGGACTGTTTCCTGTTATTTTAGGTCACGAAGGTGGCGGTGTTGTTGAAGAGGTGGGAGAGGGTGTAACAACCTTAAAAAAGGGCGACCATGTCATTCCGCTTTACACTCCAGAATGTGGGGAATGCAAATTTTGCACTTCTGGAAAGACAAATCTGTGTCAGAGAATTCGAGCCACTCAAGGAAAAGGCTTAATGCCGGATGGAACCTCTCGATTTTCAAAAGATGGAAAGATGATCCACCATTATATGGGAACATCAACTTTTGCTGAGTATACAGTTTTGCCCGAAATTTCTTTAGCTAAGATCAATAAAGAAGCCCCACTAGATAAAGTTTGCTTGTTAGGATGTGGGGTGACGACAGGAATTGGAGCGGTGTTGAACACGGCCAAAGTAGAAGAGGGAGCCACTGTTGCTGTTTTCGGTTTAGGCGGTATAGGCCTATCAGTGATTCAAGGGGCAAAGATGGCCAAGGCAGCACGCATTGTTGCCGTGGATATTAATGAAGACAAATTTGAAATGGCCAAAAAGTTTGGAGCCACCGATTTTGTAAATCCTAAAAAATTTGACAAGCCCATTCAAGAAGTCATTGTCGAAATGACAGAAGGTGGAGTGGATTACTCGTTTGAGTGTGTTGGGAACGTAGATCTTATGCGGGCAGCTTTGGAGTGCTGTCATAAGGGTTGGGGAGAGTCGATCATCATTGGTGTTGCTGGAGCTGGTGAAGAAATTCGAACGCGTCCTTTCCAGTTAGTCACGGGTCGAGTATGGAGAGGGTCGGCCTTTGGGGGTGTGAAGGGGCGTACGGAACTTCCTGGTTATGTCGACCAGTACATGTCAGGTGATATCAATCTAGATGATCTCGTCACGTTTAAGATGCCTTTGGCCGAGATAAATAAGGCCTTTGATCTTATGCACGAGGGGAAAAGCATCCGTACAGTTATTGATTTTAGTCTTTAAAGGAACGTCAAAATGAATGTTACTGTTCTTAAGAATCACAAAACGTTTGAGGGGCATACAGTTTTTGCAGAACATGATTCTGAAACCACAAAAACGAAAATGAAGTTTTCTTATTTCTTGCCAGAAAGTGGTAAACCCAAAAGTGCCATTGTTTGGTTGTCGGGTCTCACTTGCACGGAAGAAAACTTCATTACAAAAGCCGGCGCTCAGAAATATTTGGCAGAAAAAGATGCAATGATCATCTGCCCGGATACGTCTCCTAGGGGATTGAACTTACCGGGAGAGCATGACTCTTATGATTTCGGTTCAGGAGCTGGGTTTTACGTAAATGCTTTAACCGACGGCTACAAAGATCATTATAAAATGTATGATTACGTGGTTCAGGACATTGTTGCGATTTTGGAAAGCGAGTTTAAAGTCTCAAAAATATCTATTTCAGGGCACTCTATGGGTGGTCATGGGGCCCTTGTTATTGGGTTGCGCGAGAAAGATACGTTTTCTGCTGTTTCAGCGTTTTCGCCGATTGTTCATCCAAGTGGATGTCCATGGGGAGAGAAGGCTTTTCTTGGGTATCTAGGGGAAGAAAGAGAGGCTTGGAAAGAGTATGATAGTTGCGAGCTTCTCTTAAAAGGAACCACTCGCAATGACTCTTTGCTCGTGGAACAAGGTACAGATGATGAGTTTCTAAAGAATCAGTTACATACGGATAGGCTTGAGACGGCCTGTCGAGAGGTTGGCCAAAAACTAGAGGTTAATTACCGGAAAGGTTATGATCACAGTTACTATTTCATAAGTTCATTCGTTAACAGTCACATCGATTTTTTGTGTAGATAAGATCATATAAGATAATAAAACATTGTAAATTCAAACATTTACAATAATTCAAGCCAGTCGATACCATATTGGCTTTCATCAACTTTCGCGGTAGCCGCTAAGAATGCTTCCTTAGGAGCATTCTTAGCTATCTTTTCAGAATTTCCTATGATACACATGGAGCGATTTAGTTTTCTTGTCGTTTTATTTTTTCTTTTCTAGTCGAATATCAAAACCATCTGCAAAATTTAAGTCAAACAATTAAGAAATTAAGGATCAGTCCTGTTTGTTAATAATAGTCCTGTAGCCTTAAAATATAAAAGCTCATTCAAAGGAGAAACAATGAGTACGAAAATTTATGTTGGAAATCTATCTTTTAACACAATGGAAGACACGGTAAGAGATGCTTTTGAACAGTATGGTCAGGTTGTGTCGTGTAAACTGATTTCTGATAGAGACACGGGAAGAAGCAAAGGGTTTGCTTTTGTAGAAATGGGTTCCACTCAAGAAGCAAGTAAAGCTATTGCGAGCTTGGATGGAAGTAACTTAGATGGCCGAAATATGCGAGTCAATGAGGCGCGACCTCAGGAAAGCAACAGAAGAAGTTTCCAGAACAGCCGTTATTAATATTACGGCTTTATAAGAAATTTTTAAAAAACTATTCGAACTGATCTTTCAGTGAACAAAATTTGCGGTATTTGGGGAAGTTTTCATGAAAGATTCTGAACGGCGAGTGAGCTCGGTATGCAATTAGACGATCCTCTTGATATTGAGCTCTCTCGTAAATTATTTATTAACGAGAGTCGGATGCGGTCACGTGTACACGCAAAGGCCGTTGATAAGTATCTTGGCTTTAAAACTTCAAAGATAGAAGTAAAACTACTGCAAAAGTACCGAGCCTATGATCGGTATAACGATGAAACGAATAGAAAACAGCATTTTAAAGATAGCCAGACCTGGATCGGTCTACACCCTCAAGCCTTACAAACCCCCTATTGTGATATCTATCAAGCCCTCCTTCTAGCAAAAGACATAGACATTCAGCATGTTGTCGATATTGGCGCAGGGTATGGACGAGTTGGAATTGTTTTAAACTCTATTTTCCCAAAAGCCACGTTTACAGGTTATGAGATCGTCAAACAGCGACAGCAAGAGGGCAATCGTATTTATTCTAAGCTGGGTCTTGAAAATTGTAATATAGAGTTAAAAAATGTATTGGACCTTGATTTTGAGTTACCAAAGGCAGAGGTGTATTTTATTTACGATTTTAGTGAAAAAGAGGATATTCATAAAATTCTACATGCTTTAAGTCTTCGATCCCGAGGTGATAAATTTTATTTAATTGCAAGAGGCGATCGTGTCGAGTCTTTGATACAAAACATTTTTAATGAAACTTGGACGCAATGTTTGAGTTTGGAAAAAAGTGACTTAAAGATCTATTTAACTGCGAATATGTGAGTGGCCACAAAAATGTGTTTTTATTTATACGTTTATACCACTTCATATTAAACATTATATTCACTTTGCTTGTCATTCGAATATCTATTAAAATTATCACATGGAATTTATTAGAATTGGATCACTACAGTATTATATTCGGCCTGTTAAATCATTTGATGAATTTTATTATCAAGTTGAAGCTTTGGTAGAAACGGCTAGGGACTATAAAGTAAAAGTTCTTGTTTTTCCTGAATACTTCACAACACAGCTTTTAACGCTAGGTGATGTTAAAAGACCCATTGTTGATCAGATACGCGATTTAGCCCTTCAGGAAGAAAAGATTATTAATATTCTTTCGGATCTATCTGTAAAAAGTAAGATGATCATAGTTGGTGGAACTATGCCGGGATTTCACCATGACGATAGTTCAAAGATTCTTAATAAGTGTTACGTGTTTGCACCAGACGGAAGTCACAATCTGCAAGCAAAATTGCATATGACTCGATTTGAAAAAGAGGAATGGCTGGTGAGTCCTGGCAGTCGACTTCGGGTCTTTGAATGCGATTTTGGGAAATTTGCAGTTGCGATTTGTTATGATGTTGAGTTTCCTGAAATAGCAAGAGCAGCGGCAAGATTAGGGGCTCATTTTCTAGTTGTTCCAAGTTGCACGGACGATCGGCAAGGTTACCTAAGGGTCAGATACTGTGCTCAGGCGAGAGCCATCGAGAATCAAATGTATGTGATTCACTCTTCTACAGTGGGTTCTTTACCAAGTGTCCCAGCTGTCTCTTTAAATTACGGACAGGCGGCTATATACACTCCAAGCGACTATGCATTTTCTCGAGACGGACTGCTTGCTGAAGGAACGGTGAACCAAGAAAGTATGATCGTTGGTGATGTTAATCTTTCACTCATCGAACGATCGCGCGAGCAAGGGACTGTTTTACCTCTTCGAGACAGTCAGACGACGGAAGATCTCCTAAAGGTGGTAGATCATGTTAGACTCTCAAATTAATACGCAAAAAAGTTTGCCGACAGATCGTTATAAATTACTGAATCCTTTGCCCAAGTACTTTGGGCAGATTCAAGTTTTGTGCAAAAAGGTTTATCCTCAGTACAGACCTTGGTCGATTGAGGAATTAGAGTCCCATCGTTCTTATTTTCCTGACGGTCAGTTAATTGTTGTTGATCTGGATAAGGATAAAGTCGTCGGTTTGGCCTTTAGCTTAATTATTTCGTGGAACGACTATTCTCCGCAAGACAGTTGGAAAGACTACACATCCGGAGGTTTTTTTCACAATCATGACCCAAAAAAAGGAAAAACCCTCTACGGAGCGGAAGTGATGGTAGATCCTGAGTACAGAGGGCAAGGAATAGGAAAGCTTTTGTATGAGGGAAGAAGGCAGATCGTTGAGGATTATGATCTTAAGAGGATTCGTGCGGGCGCAAGAATTCGGGGATATTTCAAATATAAAGATAAACTTTCTCCTCAGGAGTATGTACAGAAAGTCGTAAATAAAGAAATTTCAGATCCGACTTTAAGTTTTCAACTGGGACAAGGATTTAAAGTCATCGATGTGGCTTCAAATTATATTTTAGATGATCCTGAAACTTTAGGTTATGCGGCTGTTATTGAATGGTTAAATCCTAAAAATGTGACCCCATCAGAAATCAAGCGCCAACAGCAGGTTGTAAATAGGTTTTTAACCGAAGAAAAGTTTTTATCGGAATATCTTCCCAAAGAGCTTCGGCGTTTGGTGCGAAAGGCCACCTCTTGTTTGGGACAGGCTATCAAAGAATCAGAAAGTGATGCGTTTTTTAAAAAAATTGACAACTATAGAGAGTCTTTAAAAAAGACCCGTGCCAGTAAGGATAAAAAAAATCAATTAAGCCATATTAAAAGAAAAATTTCTAAGGAGTCTTTTCGAGATCAGCTTAAAATTGCCCATGCATTTTCTTTGCAACTGGAGATTGTCAACGTTTGTGAAGCAGCTTATCGATCATGGAAGTTGGGGCAAAAGGCGTCTCCATCTGGATTAGAGTCGAAATTAAACTTAACGTATGTACTGACCGCTCATCCAACGGAAGCCCGATCTAAAAGCGTTATTGATATCCTTCGCGAAATACAAGGAATGCTCGAGGCATCCGTTCACCGTAAGTTTGTGGTCGATGAAGATCAGCTGGCTACTTTAATGCGGCTATTGTGGTTGCAACCTCTTTCTAAGAGTCAGAAACCGACGGTTGTCGATGAGGCGGAGTACATATTTTCGACGGTATTTGAACCCAATGTCTTTGATTTCCTGCTCGGTGAAAAGCCGGGATATGAGTTAAAATTGACCACATGGGTTGGTGGAGATAAAGATGGTCATCCTGGGGTGGACGAAAAGGTAATGAAGGACTGTCTTGAGAAATCAAGAGCTTACATTGTCCGCTCCTTGCGCCGTCGTCTGAATGCGGTTTCTAAGGATTTGTTACAACAGTCGAGGTTTGATAAAAAGCTTCTATCTGTAAGCAATAAATTGAGTTTATTTTCAACTGATTTAAAAAAGTTCCAAAATTTGAGCCGCGATGACGGAACCAAATTGAAGGTGTGGAAATCTAAATTTAATTCCTACTACAAAAACACATCACCTTTAGCCAAGAAACACTATCAAATGAAGAGAGTTCTTAAAATTTTAGAACTCTTTCCTGGGCTTGTTCTGCCGATTGAGCTAAGAGAAGACGCGGAAAAAATTAAAAACGCCTTAGAGGACCAAAAATCTCCGATCCGTAAGATGTTGGTTGAGTTGGAGAGAGTTTCTGGTGCTATGGATATTACGAACTATGCGAGGGGTCTGGTTATTTCTCATTGCGAATCTGCGAATGATCTGCAGCAGGCTTGTATGCTTGTGGATAAGGTTTGCAAAAAGGCTCTGCTCCCGGTGATACCTCTTTTTGAAACGAAAGAGGCCTTAGTTAGTTCAAGTAAAATTTTAACAGAATGGTTTAAGAATAGAAAAAATCGCGATCGTGTTTCTCGTTTTTGGATGAACAAGTTCGAAGTGATGTTGGGTTATTCCGATTCTGCCAAACAGATAGGTGTTTTACCAAGTCGGATGTTGATTTCTAAATCGATGCAAGCAACGGACAGAACTATTAGAAAGCATCTATTTACTCCGATATTCTTTCACGGTTCTGGGGGAAGTGTTGCTAGAGGCGGCGGAAGCATAAAAGAACAGATTTCTTGGTGGAGCTACTCTGCCATCAATGCTCCGAAAATGACGATTCAAGGTGAAATGATCCAAAGATTATTTTCATCTAAAGAAATTTTGAATTCTCAATGTGCACACCTTACACGTGAATCATTGCGGCGGAAAACCAACAAGTTTAGTAACAAGAAAAACAAAGTGTTAGAAAAGCTCGCTGGATTAGTAGAGGCAGAGTATTTAAAATTCATTGGTGATACAAAGCAGCTTGATCTAATATTACAAGCGACACCGTACCATTACCTTAATGTTTTAAAAATCGGATCGAGACCCTCAAAGAGGCCTTCGGAAAATTTGAGCCTATCAGCACTCAGGGCGATCCCTTGGGTGCTGTGCTGGACACAGGCTCGTATACTGTTACCGAGTTGGTGGGGAATTGGATCTGCGTGGGCGAATCTAATAGAGGAAGAAAAGGTGGCCTTAAAGGAGTCCTTTTCTGATGATAAGTTTCTATCTTCCTTTGTAAAAACACTGGGATATACTTTGGAAAAAGTAGATCTAGATGTTTGGGAGTTTTATTTTGATAAACCTTCGAAGGAAATACTTGAAAAGATAAAAACAGAACATGAAAAAGCTAAACGATTCGTACTAGAAGTGAGCCAAGAAGGTGATGTTCTATCCCACCGTCCCTGGATGAAAGAAAGCATTTATTTGCGCTCACCACATATACATATTCTTAATCTATTACAAGTCGAGGCCATAAAAAGATCAGACGAAGCTCTTTTGAAGGAAACTATCGTTGGTATTGCCTGTGGAATGATGACGACGGGATAGTTTGAATAGTATAATTTAAACGGATTGATCATTATGTAAAGGTATTCGTGATTTACTGGAAACTCAGTTTAGTGCTACTTTCAGTTCCCGGACTATTTGTGGGGGTGATTGTTTTTATTGGTTATTCCAGTTTCGGCTCTAGTCTTAGCGAAGTTGACAAGGATCGGTTTAAAAGTTTGAGTTATTATAATGCGGACAAGCATATATTTCATAATAGAATTCCTGATGCATTAAAGCAGATGCGTAGAGAAATTTTCTCTTGGGGCACCTTTTTGGAAGCTTTTGGTCAGGGTCAAAATCGAGCTCCAAAAGTAAAATTGCCTGAGGTCCGCCCAAATCTAGAAGAGTTTACTAGTACAGATACAGAGTTAAAGGTGATTTGGTTTGGACATTCTTCGTTTTTATTGAACATCTCTGGTAAGTTTGTATTGGTAGATCCGGTTTTTTCAGAGTCTGCTTCTCCCTGGAGTTTTATGGTAAGGCGATTTCAGCCTCCTGTGCTAAAACTTGAAGAGTTACCTAAAGTTGATTTCGTCTTAATATCGCACGATCACTATGATCACCTGGATATGAAGTCTGTCAAATTTTTTAAAGACTTAGATGTGACTTTTGTGACTCCGTTGGGAGTGGGTTCTCACTTAAGAGGCTGGGGAATTCCTGAAGCAAAAATTGTTGAAAAAGGCTGGTGGGAAAGCCTTGAACTAAATGGTCTTACTTTTACAGCGACTCCGGCGCAGCATTTTTCAGGGCGAGGAGTTTTCGATGACTCAAAAACACTATGGGCTTCTTGGGTTATAAAGTCGCTAAAGCATTCCGTCTATTTTAGTGGGGATTCAGGATATGATGTGCACTTTAAAGAGATCGGCGAGAAATTAGGTCCTTTTGATATCGCTTTTTTAGAATGTGGACAGTACAACAAGAAATGGCGAGAAGTGCATATGTTTCCAGAAGATGCTATACAGGCCTATAAAGATTTAAACACAAAGAAGTTATTCCCTGTTCATTGGGGTATGTTTGAGTTATCTTTTCATCCATGGATGGAACCTGCAGAACGAATTTCTCATCTTGCATCAACTGAAGATATTCCATTAATTATTCCAAAGCTTGGTGAAATAGTGGATCTATCAAGTACGTATGAGTTAGTTCCCTGGTGGAAGGATGACAATTTGTATTCAGCCGAGGTGAGATATGAAGATTAATCCTATTCATCGTGAAAGAATGATTGGTGGAGCGATGGGGAGCTGTGATGGGACACTGCCGACCAGAAGAAATCGAAGATCTTAAGTCTTTATTGGATGAAATTTTGAATTGGGACAAAATTCAAGAAAAGGGTTTTGGCAAATTGTATTTGAAGTCAAAAGGATTTTTGCATTTTCACTCTAAAGAGAGACGACGATGGGCTGATGTGCGGGATGGTATTAATTGGGGGTCTGAGCTTGAACTTCCATTTAATGCAACAGCGACTCAGAAGAAAAAATTTCTGCAAGAAGTGAAAAAGCGCTATTCTAAATGCCTATCTTAGTTTCTAGAGTTTGATTTTTTATAAATTGCTTTTTAAGGGTTAAAGTTCAAAAGGGGGCATCGTGAAAATTCAGTGTGATTGTGGACAGTTTCAAGCTGAAATCTCTCATTTTCCTAAAAACTCAGCAGGTCGGTTGGCTTGTTATTGCGATGATTGCCAAAAATATTTAAAGAAACTAGGTAGAGAAGATCTCTTAGACCCTTATGGTGGCACGGAGGTGATTCCTGTGTATCCGTGTGACATTAAGTTTCTTTCAGGACGAGAAAACTTAAAATGCAATCGACTTTCAGAAAAAGGGCTGAATAGGTGGTCGACGAAATGTTGCAATTCGCCCATCGCAAATGTAAAGCCATTCTTTCCTTGGGTTGGTGTTATTCATAGTGCTTATACAAGAAAAGATCCTCAATTTTTAGAAAATCTCGGACCCATTCGAAGTCGAATTATGGGAGCCTATGCTCATGGTCGTCCTCCTTTTAAAATTCCTCAAAAAATGGATCTAAATGCCATTGTGTCCGTATTGCCCTTTATCCTTAAAGGAAAGTTTTTAAAAAAATACAAAGACTCGCCCTTTTTTGAAAGTGACGGTAAAACACCGATAGTTGATGTAACGATTCTATAACGTTTCCAAAAGAGGTTTAAGGTTTCCTTAAATCTATAGGATTTATTATTTGGTTTGGCTGATTAGCTTAAATATTTTTCCACTATCTGTGGTGAAGTAAAGATATCCATCCGGGCCATTTCGAACCTGGCGAAAGCGTTCTTTGAGTTTTTCAAACATTTTATTTTGGCTCACAACTTTATTATCTTTTACGACAATTCTTCTTACGTGCTCAGAGCCGAGCGCGGCCATGAACAGTTGGTCTTTAAACTCCTTTATGGCTGCGTTGTGATAAAAATCCATGCCAGATGGAGAGATACTGGGTGTCCAATGGACCAAAGGTTGTTCCATACCTTCTTTTCGTTTCTCACCAATTTTTGGTCCCCAATACTCCTTTCCATAAGTAATGACTGGCCATCCATAGTTTTTTCCTGGCTCAATGATATTCAATTCATCACCGCCTCGCGGGCCAAACTCGGCCTCAAACAATGTCTTGGTGTTGGCATTGTAACTGAGCCCTTGGGGGTTGCGATGACCATATGAGAAAATTTCTCTAAGTGCATTTGGCTTTGTAGAAAAGGGATTTGAGGAAATTGCTTGACCATTTAAATCCAGTCTTAAAACTTTGCCGTTATGAACGTCCAAATCCTGTGCGTACTTTCTTTCCCCGCGATCGCCAACTGTCATAAAGAGGGTGTCATCGACAAAGACAAGTCGTGAGCCAAAGTGGCGTCCTGTATCGCTTTTGACCTTGGCTTTAAAGATAATTTGATAACTGCTGATTTTGTAATCTTTAATTTTTCCTTTTGCGAGAGCTGTCGTATAGGTATCCCCTTCCAGAACTGTGAGTGTAAAATAGAGGTGGTCTTTATAAATTTTTACATCTTCCAGTCCTCCCTGACCTTTAGCGACACTTTCGGGAATATCTAATTTTTGCGACGTTCCGTTTACGGTATTTAGAAAGACAAGCTGTCCTTTACTTTTCAATGAATAGACCAGATGTGTGGAATCAAAAAAATCAATTCCCCAGATAATATCTTTATCTTGGTGAACCAGTTTCAGTTTGTAGTTTGCATGAGAAAAAAGAGATAAAGTTAGAAGGCAAAAACACGCTAAAGCTTTTTGTATCATTGGCTCTCCTTTAAAATATTAAGGGTAGTCTGAGAATGTTGTAATTGGTACTGTGAATGCGATGCTCGTTGCTTCTAAACATTAAGTTTTCACAACATGCGGGCTCTTTGGTTGTTTCAAGGTTTTCAACCTAATTTTTTGCAATTCATTTGTGTTTCAAGTAGGGTTTGCCGATAAGGGGGCTCTAAATGGAAGGTGAAATGGAGTTCAAAAGAGGTATAAAAAAACCATTTACAGGGCCAGAACCGAAAATCTCAATCGTTCGTCTAGAACAAGATATCATTGAGTTGGGTCAGATTGGGCGTAATAGTGCAGATGGTGGCGTTTATCGACAGGCTTTTTCAGAAGCTGACATGCAAGCGCGTCAGTGGCTTATAAAAAAAATAAAAGAAATTGGTCTTGAAGCCTCAATGGATGGGGCAGCTAATGTATTCGGTCTAGACAATAGGGCAGGTACAAAATCTTCTTTTTTAGTTGGCTCACATCTTGATTCTGTACCTTGTGCAGGAGTGTTAGATGGATGTCTTGGCGTTCTCGCCGCCTTAGAGTGTATGCGTGTGATCAAGGAAAATGATGTTCCCTTAAAGGAAAACTTAGAATTAGTCGCCACCAGTGATGAAGAAGGCCGTTTTGGGGGAATGTTAGGAGCTGAAGCTATATGTGGCGAAATCACATTAGACCGCATTCGTAAGGCGACAGACATTAGTGGAAACCTTCTATCAAAGTGTTTAGAGCAAGTGGGACTAGAGCCTATAGATATGCTTAAAGCGCAGCGACACAAGCAATATATGTCAGGCTTTTTAGAGCTTCATATTGAGCAGGGTCCTGTGCTGGATAAGCAAGAAATGGATATTGGAATTGTTGATGGCATCTCTGGAATCTTTCAGTGGAAGGTCCGTTTGATTGGTGAGTCCAATCATTCGGGCACGACTCCTATGTCGATGCGAAAAGATGCCTTCCAAGGTGTTTGTGAATTTTCAGGAGAGATTCCTCGTATTTTAGAAGAAAATGGATCCGATCATGCTCGAGCGACAATTGGTCAGGTGGAAGTAAAGCCTCCCAACCCTCATACCATTCCAGGAGCGGTTGAGTTCAGTTTAGTAGGACGAGACTTCACCGAAGAATCGATGCAAGATCTTGAAGATGCGTTTCGACGAGCGCTTTCTGCTATTTCTCGTAGGCGAGGATTGATGTTTGAATTTGAAGAAGTCAGTCGTATTTCGCCCACTTTATGTGATAAAACGATGATCTCTTTTATTGAAGAGGAAGCAAAACAGTTGGATCTTAAGTATATCAAATTACCTAGTGGTGCTGGACATGATGGACAGTTTTTTGGAAAGTATATGCCGGCGGGCATGATTTTCATTCCCAGTCTAAATGGAGTTAGTCATTCACCGGATGAGTGGTCCAGTCTTGAGCACATTGAAATGGGGGCGAATCTCTTGCTAAGAACTCTGTTGAAAATTCTAGGGAAATAACTTTTATTTTTAGTCTATGATGGGTTTTGGTGTTGTACCTTCGGTTTGTGACACGAGGCCTCATAGTGGTTTCTCTTTAGACTAATTTTATTTTTGAGTCCTTAATGGCTGTTTTTACAATCTATGGTGGAAAATTTGACCCAGATCTCGGTTTCATGCTAGGTCCCAAGGGACAGTATGGGGGATTTAGTGAGCCTAGGCATTACAGTTTTCATATGTTTACTTTTTATAGGAGGATTAAAGTCCATCGCGTCGCCTTCTATCGTAAGCCATGATCCCATTCTAATTCCTATTTCTTCAGAGATCAAATTAAATGGGTTTTTAACGGTTCCAAAAGATAACAGAAAGTCCTATTCGGCAGTTCTTTTGCTTGAGGGATCAGGAAAGGCCTCCGAAACAAAAGAAACGCATTCGAGCGCCTATCGGCAAATAGCTGAAAAATTAGCGGAAGCCGGAATGGCGTCTTTGAGGTTTAATAAAAGAGGAACGGGATACAATCAGAACAGAGGAAGCTTTAAGTTTGCTTCGTTTTCCGACAATTATAAAGATGCCCTATCTGCGCTTGAGTTTTTAAAGCGACAACCGAAAATCGATTCCCGGCGTATTTTTGTTTTGGGGCAAAGTATGGGAGGGATAAGAGCGACTCGCTTAGCGGTTGAGAACCCAGATATTTTAGGTTTGATACTGGTTGCAACTCCGACAAGACCTTATGAAGATTTTAATAATGAGCAGCTGGAGTTCTTTCTTCGCTTTCAGGGGCTTGGTCAAATAGATATCTCTAAAGAGCTTGAGAAAAATCGATTTAAGAATGCGTCTTTGAAAAACGGAACCTTTAATTGTTCGGATTATGTAGAGGTTTGCGAAGTGGATGAGAAAACGGGAGAGGCTCTCTTAGAAGGACAGTCACTTCGCTACTGGAAAGAGGTCGTTCAAGTAAATCAAGTAGAGGCTCTTTCCCTTCTAAGTGTTCCGACTCTCGTGGTTCATGGGACATCTGACTGGGTGGTGTCTGTAAAGGATGCGGCTTTATCTGCAGTGACTTTAGAAAAATCTGATACTGTGAAATTTCAAGTAAATATTATTCCTAACTTTGATCATTTCTTTGTAACAAATGGTTCTAAG
>JAGRAG010000035.1 GCA_020435025.1 Bdellovibrionales bacterium
TACAGACATTAATCATGCGCAAAGGTACTGTAATAACTTAAACGATCTTAGAGAGATTCATTCTTATTATGGAAGATCTCGAGCCTTAGAGGCCTCCCCAAAAAATCCTAATGAAGCGAAAGAAACAATCAGTCGCGTCGCTGAGACTTTCGGAGGAGTTGATATATTTGTCGATGCCCAGCTGCTTTCTTTACAAGAGCAACTGCTTAAGGAAAAAAAGGAGACTCATTCGGAGTCTTTTAATATCTGCCATCTTATGACAGAAGCTGCAGAGGAATTTTTAAAAGGAAGAAGTCGCGGACGGATTATCTATCTATATCACTATCTTTTGCAGGAAAGTGTGCAGATGTGCGACTCCTCTATAGAAAATTACATTCGAAAAAAATCTCAAGATTATAAATCCGATAACGTCACGGTAAATGGTGTAGCTCTTGGCGCCTGTGATGAGTTTCTCCTTTGCAAATACCCTAATGTATCCGTTTCTGAAGCTCTGAAAAAACTAAATGAAGACCACCCTCTTGCGGGAATGGTCGATTCTTATGATGTGGCCAATCTTGTTAGCTTTTTAGCCAGTCCTTTGTCTTCGGCAATTACGGGTCAAACGATCCATGTCACTAACGGCTTAGATCTCTAGAAAAAAGCAAAAGGGCCGGACGTCTTTTACGGACTCTATTTTGCAATCCTTTGCTGGTTTTCCTCCAAGCTAAGGACCTCCGTTTGAGAAGAATTTTTTTCACAAAGCTTCGTAGATTGGAATCATGCAACTCGCATCAACAGCTCATCTTGATTCTTACGGTCGGAAATTTATTAAAGAATACCTAGAAACTTTTTTTGGTGTCATTTCTGAATAAGCAATAGAAGCCTGCCTATCAACAAGGACCTATTGCTATAGCTTGTGATCGAAAATCAGTTCGCGGGCTTTGCTGTAATAGTTTCGATCGACATAGATTCGTTCAATTCGACGAGTCTCCTCGTATTTCTGAAAAATTTGAGTGCTCTCTTCTATTTGATAAGGCTTTGCTAAGTGGTCATATTGATCAACAACATAAATTGGAAAGACTTTTTCGACTTGATTGGCCGAATGGTACTTACTTAGTCGCGCTGAAGAGCTGGCTGTCATTAGTGGAATGCCTTGGCCTTCGAGAAAGGCTTTCATTTTTTTGATACGGTCTTCAGCTTGCGTTGAGTGAAGCTCAAAAACCATTTTATAGGGGCTCCTTTGAGCAACCATTTGCGCCCATTTATTGGATTGAGTTGCTAAATGTTCATAAAGTCCAAAGTCATTAAATTTTAAATATTCATCCACATCAGAGGGTAAAAAGTAATTACAGTCCTCGGATGTTAAGTAATTAATAAGAGTCTGTTCATAAATGATCGACTTATGATGAAAGTAAACCATCAAATGCATATGGTGTCGTGCCAACAAGAAATCATCAAACGTATACAGAGCCCGACGATTTAATGCTAAAAATAATTGATCCCCGACTTGGTTGTAGGTCGCATTGGCGATCAGCCAATTGAGTTCGACACGCCCGTAGTTTGTTCCACAGTAATAAGCGTCTCTTTCCAAATAGTCCATTCGGTCTGCATCCATTTCGGAGCTGACGATCTGGCTGAGAATGGTACGAAAATTAATACCCTCATCATTAAAAACTTCAGGATCCACTTCGAGTGTCTTGTCCACCAGCGCCGCCACATGCAACGGTTCAATGTCGGCCCAGTTTGCTCGGATGATCTCACTCAGTTGAGATTCGGTAATCAACTTAATCGTAAAATCCTCATGATCGGCTCGACGGTCTTCATCATGAGAGCGACTGCCAATAGGAATGTCCGTACGTAAGTTTTTGTAAGCGGTCACATTCAAATCACGAAGAGCTGGCATCACTTCTTCGGTTGTGTGGCTTAAGGGGCCATGTCCAATATCATGTAGGAGCGCACCTAAACGGACGATCTGGCGAAAGCGTTCACGATTTTCATTTTTGGAAAACTTGTAATGACGAAAGATCGAATCAAATAACTTCCCCGCAAGATGGCAGACTCCAACTGAGTGAATGTAACGATTGTGAGTGGCACCAGGAAAACTGTATTCAGAAAAGCCTAGTTGCTTTATCGATCGCAGCCGCTGAAAAACCATGCTATCCATAACTTTCACTTCACCAGGGGCGATCTCGATGGCACCATGTATGGGATCTTGAATTTCCATGCGCCCAGATTAAACCCTCTCTGTATAAATTTGTAGGGATTCCTTGTTGACGCTACGCAATCAAATCCAACCGGGAGGCGAAGATATCCAAGAACTTTTTTTGCTGAAAATGATTTTCTTCACAAAGGCCCTAAATTCCACCAATTCCCCTATGAATCTGCGACATCGCTTGCTCCAAGTTACTACGAAGCGATAAAGTGTTACCGGGTTTTAGGACGCAAGCCATATGGAGGGACAATGAAAAACTACTTAAGTTTAATGTCACACATCTTAGAAAACGGAGTCGACAAAGAAGACCGAACGGGAACGGGAACTCTCAGTGTTTTTGGCTATCAGATGCGTTTTAATCTTGAAGAGGGCTTTCCTCTTGTCACAACAAAAAAGTGTCATTTAAAGTCGATTGTTCATGAGCTACTATGGTTTCTTTCTGGCGATACGAACATTAAATATTTAAAAGACAATGGCGTTCGGATTTGGGATGAATGGGCCGATGAAAAGGGAGACCTTGGCCCGGTTTATGGTAAGCAATGGCGTTCCTGGCAGACACCAGATGGCCGGACCATTGACCAAATTAAAAATGTTGTAGCTTCCCTAAAAAACAACCCCGACTCTCGACGACATATGGTCGTGGCTTTTAACCCCAGTGATGTTGACCAAATGGCCCTACCTCCCTGTCATGCTTTTTTTCAATTTTATGTCGCTAAGGGAAAGCTCTCTTGCCAACTCTACCAACGAAGTGCGGACGTCTTTCTTGGAGTGCCGTTTAATATTGCCAGTTACGCACTTTTGACAATGATGATGGCCCAAGTTTGTAACTTAGAACCAGGTGAGTTCATACATACATTTGGCGATGCACATCTTTACGCCAATCACCTAGATCAAGCCCGGCTGCAATTAACTCGCCAGCCTTATCCATTACCAACAATGAAGATCAATCCTAAAGTTAAAGACATTTTTTCTTTTAAATTCGAAGATTTTGAATTGTGTAACTATGAAGCCGATCCGCATATAAAGGCCGAGGTCTCTGTATGATGATCACTCACGTTGTGGCTGCCGCTGAAAATGATACGATTGGTGTCGATGGAGGCCTTCCTTGGGATATACCCGAAGACCTTCAACACTTTCGAAATCTAACGAATGGCCATGCGCTTATCATGGGTAGAAAAACATTTGAATCGATTGGAAGACCTCTTCCTAATCGTCTGAATGTTATTGTTACCAGACAAAAAGACTATCAGCCAGAAGGGGCCCTTGTTGCTCCTTCTTTAGAAGCTGCAATTGAATTGTGTTCTACTCAAATTCAAAACTATGGAAATGTGATTGATATCATTGGCGGTGGAGAGATTTATAAACAATCGCAACATCTGGTCGATCGGATCTACATCACGCGAGTTCATATGGAGGTCATTGGAGATACAAAATACCCGCCCATTCCCAAAGATCTGTTTGAATTAACCGACGAATCTCATCGTGATACGCCCGTTGCCTTCACATTTCAAACTTATAATAAAAGAAAAACTGATTATTCCTCTCGTTAAGACTTCTTAACGGGAGTGTTTCATACTTAAACAGACTTCATTTAAATTCATAATAAGAAGCTTTTGCGCTACCTCTTTTGAAAGACGTGTTTATCCTTCACGGAGATCACATAATGAGGCTATCGCCAAACAACCATCTTTGAAAATATAATACTTAAGCTCTCACTCAATGTATTTCATATGCGCCTTCTTCGATCTGAAGTATTTTATTTCCAAATCTGACCATTTGGCGACAGCCTCATATTTTGTTACGACTCATTTTGAAATTTTTTATTATGTGATCCCAAAGTTTTAGTATCTGAATATCTATAGATACTTGCCTATGGTTCCGATAAGTCTTTTATGAATCGGTACGTTTTATTATCTAGCCTATTAACTTCAATTGTTTTAGTAACTGGATGTACACGCAGTAAGGATCAAAAATCCTCGCTCACATTAGAGTTCGTAAACCCATCACAAAAACTATCTCCTCTTGCGTCCACCTTTCCAGAAGGAAGAGGAATCTGCTATGGGGTTGACGTATCAGGGCCGGGAATCGCATCACAGCGGGAGTCGTCTTGTCATCCGGAACGACATATTTTTAAAGGCTTTGCTTCTCCGGGCGCAGTGACAGGGTCCAGCACAATCAGCTTAGATGTTCCGGCGGGAGAAGATCGAGTCGTGAAAATCTTCGCCTACTTAATCGACCCCACTTTAAATGAATCCTGTCCAGAGTGGGGCTTAAAACCCTTAGATTACTCAAAACTATTTGAAGTTGGAAAGACAGGTAGAGTTTCTATTATCCCCGCTCAGGAAAACTATGTTTCTGTAGATGTGTCTTACCCGGGTGACACACAAAATGTGGCCTCTCGTATGACTTCGTATGATCCAAGCAGTTGTCACTCGTCAGATCCGAACAACTCTATAAATATAAACCTTACCGTCGGCCCAGCCTATCCGGCGAACGGAAGCGATTGGAATGATTACATCTCTTACTCAGCTCCTTTAGCTGGACTTTTAAATCAACCAGGAGCTGCTTGCTCACCAATAAACGCCCCAGCATCTAATTGTTTCAACGGCGGCCTACTTCGCCTTGTTGATATACCGGAAAAAAGCTCCTGTGCTGGTCTAAACATGACTGATTCCCTGGGGGCCTTTGAGTGGAGATGCGACGATTCTAATGGACATGTTCGATTTTTCAGTAAGCGTTTCGTCGGCTCGAAAGGACTGAAAGACTTAGTCAATGTTGACAGCTGGAAAAGCAATTCAGTCATCCTTACTGATGGCGTCAACTCCTACTCTAGCACTCCTTCTGCTTGGTGGAATAATACCGTTTTACCATTGCCAGATTCCAGTGCTTCCCCTGCTACACTTAGTATTCCTAGCGCAATTTATGTATTTGATACAAATGCCACATCATTTGGAATCTTCTTAACAGCTCAAAAAATTGCATTAGTTGGAAAGGACGGATCGACGATTTCCTTTAATGGTTCCGCCAACTGCGATACGGCAACTGGGTTGATGGGATCTGGAACCAACTACTGTCAACTAGGAGTCAGCGGTACGAACTTCCATTGGCTAGAAGGAAGTTTTACTAATTCCAGTGGTCAGCCTACTGTAGGTCTGCTCTTGTATAATACCTATTATAATCAGTCATATAATTTTGCATCTAATAATAATCAAACGGGAATTTTGATTTCCAATTCTTATGCAAATAGAATTTCGCATTCTGCAATTATGTCTTCCTCTTCTTCGGGAATAACAATTTTAAATTCGGAAAATAATTTAATAGACTTAGTACGAACTATTAATAGTTCAAATATTGGCATTTTCTTGAATAGTGGTTCATTTAACAAATTTCAAAATTTAATGATATCTAATGCTACTAACTATGGTTTGAGAGTAACTTCGACTTCAAACGAAAACATAATATCACAAAGTTTTTTTACCAATAACGGCATTGGTATTTCCATTGAAGCTGGGTCGCACAAAAATACTTTTAGTCATCTGACTCTATCTGGAAATGAGACCTATGGGATTCGAATAAATAGTGGAACATACAATACATTTAATTCAATATTGAGCACTGGCCATTTAAAAACAACAACCTCTATGGGTATTTCACTTAATGGTGCCTCAACTTACGAAAATTCATTTAATAAAATTTTGGTATCTAATAATGGAATTGGAATCCATACAACAGGTGGAACCTTCAACAACTACTTGCTTGGGTTTTTAGGAAATGGCAGTAATAGCCTGCAAATGTGTAACAGGGATGGTACCTCTGGAGCATCGTCGGGATTTATAACTGGAACTTGTACTGATAGTGGCTCCGATTTTTCAAGTTCCTATACTGGACATAGCTCTAACGCAATTTTAAGGAGCAATTTAAATAGCAGTGGATCTCTCTATCATGCGGTCACATTTGATGATGTTAAAAACATAAATGATTCCAGTGGTTCAGCACTGTACGATTCAATATTAGATTGGGTTCAATTCGATCATTTTTATAGAGCGTGGGGGCAAGATGGACCCTTTGGTAACAGCGGTCCATGTGCATCAGGTGAAACCTGCCGAATCTACGACTTTCGCCTAAAAGCAACCGATACCGTTGCTTTAAATAAAAGCTTTGACCTTACAAACAACAACCAGTCATTTATTGCCAACTCCCCCTGTCCAAATTCCGTCGATGGCAACGCGGTTCTTACCGACCAACAAACAACCCCTAATACATATCTACAGCACGCCATCGAACCTATTGGTGACCTATTAGGCGATGAGGACGGCCTCTGTGAGTCCAATGAGCCCTGTCTCTACGCTCCAAACGTTGGCGGGTATCAAGGAGAAAGCGAACCGAACGCTGACCGCTGCCAGTTTTCTAACGGCAGTGTTAGCAATGTCTTAATGTTTCACCTACCTATTAATGGAATTTAAAATTTCAATATCATGAAGACTTGGACCGCATAGGAGTTCTTGTTCGGAATGGAATGTGGCAAAAAGACTTCCAAGAACAGGACCCCTATCCGTCAGAGGTGATTGATGAGAAATCATTTTATTCACGGCTGCAGTCAATACCCCAACCAACGACCAGTCAGTTAGTCGCTTTTCAGGTTAGACAGAGACCCTATTACGCAGATTACTTTAGTTGGTTATCTTCTTACTTATCTTGGAATTAATTTAGAATACTACTCACCAGCCCTTCGTCGTGTCTTCTCCTTTCATACGTCTGACGTGTTAGAAGGCATGGTAAAAGACGTTACTAAAGCGTTGATATCTATTGATCCCTCTATAGAAGATAAAGATCTATTTAATGTTCTGTTACAAAACCCCAATGCCCAAGACGAATGTGTACAACTACAAAATAGACTCAAACAGAAAAAGCTAATTCATTAAGATATTGGTCTAGGTTTCTCAAAAAAATACAATTTTGTCTAAAGAACCATAATGAGACACCGATGAGCTCAATAAGAAAAAAAAAGCCCCAAGTATCAAGGATAGATACTTGTTAATTCTTCACGGAGGAGGAAAAAAATGGGTTTGCGGATTAACACCAACACAGCTTCTCTTAACGCCCAAAGAAATTTGGTCGGAACGAAGCTAGGCCTAGATAGAAGCTTAGAGCGACTGTCTTCAGGCTTAAGAATTAACCGAGCGGGAGATGATGCCGCCGGTTTGGCCATTTCCGAGAACTTAAAAGCACAGGTCCGAGGTCTAAAGCAGGCTTCGCGAAACGCCCAAGATGGTGTTTCATTGATCCAAGTGGCTGAGGGTTCTCTCAACGAAATCAGCTCGATATTGATTCGACTGCGCGAGCTTTCAGTTCAAGCCGCTTCAGACACTATCGGACCCGTCGAGCGACAATTCCTAAACGTCGAATACGATCAACTTGTATCAGAGATCGATCGAATTGCCGACGGAACGGAATTTAACGGAACACAACTGCTCAGCGGTACCGGTTCCATTTTAGATTTCCAGGTTGGAACGAGAAACGATCCCAATATTGACCGTTTATCGTTTGACTCTTCGAAAGCAGATGCGAACTCTGCCGCTCTTGGAGTAAACCTGACCAGCGTTGCTGATAAGGCTTCGGCACAAAACAGTTTGTCGGCATTAGATTCGGCGATTGTGAGTGTCTCGGCGATGCGAGCGGACTTTGGTGCCATCCAAAACCGATTGCAATCAACAATCAGTAATATTGCTGTGTCCGTTGAGAATATGTCTTCAGCTAATAGTCGAATTCGAGATGTAGATGTGGCTGATGAGACTGCCGAACTAACTAAGAATAATATCTTATTACAAGCCGGCACCTCAGTGTTAGCGCAAGCTAATCAGTCCTCTCAAACAGCATTGACTCTCTTGAACAGAACGTTTAGTTAATTCTAAACGCCTTGGTCACCGACCTTTAGCTCATATGCTACTTCTGATAAAGTAGTCAGAAGATAGCAGTACCCCGATGCAAACATCGTAGGTACTAGATGTTTGAACTTGTTTCCTGCAGAGAAGCCGTCGTTACGACGGTGGCTTCTCATTTAAATGGAAACACAAAATTTGCAGAACGAATAAATAAGTTCTGAAAAAATAACCTGAGGATTCAGGTGAAAAAAGAAGATCAGCTAGTAAGATTGATTCCTCAATCTCAACAGATCTTCAGACTCTTTATAAGAATAAATCTATCAAAAAAATAATTAAAAACTAGACTCAAGAGTTCTACTTAATTTTCCGATCTCATTATGGGGAACTATTTGTAGTTTCCTGGAAGTGATCCAGCAGACATTCCCACCTGTGGAGCTCACTTTCGACAACAAACTAGGTACAGAAAGTACCTCAACGCCAAATGGGAAGGCGACAACATCAAGGAGGATGAAGCCATGCAAGGAGGATTATCATGGCACTTAGAATATCAACCAATGTAGCATCACTGAATGCTCAGAAGAACTTGACTCGGACAAACCGAGCTCTGGATCAGTCGTTAGCACGAATGAGTTCAGGCTTCCGAATCAACCAAGCTGCTGACGATGCCGCGGGACTAGCCATAAGTGAAAACTTAAAGGGTCAAATCCGTGGTTTAGGTCAAGCTAGCCGAAATGCAAATGATGGTATCTCTCTCGTACAAGTTGCAGAGGGTGGACTTCAGGAAGTTTCGAACATGCTGATTCGGTTAAGAGAGTTATCTGTGCAAGCGGCTTCAGATACGATTGGAGATACGGAACGTAAATTTTTAGATGTTGAGTATCAACAGCTAAAATCAGAGATCCAACGTATCGCAGAAGTGACTACATTTAACGGAAGAGACTTACTCAATGGAACCGGAGGTCTAATTGACATTCAGGTTGGGGTTCAAAATGATCCCTTTGCCGATCGGATCTCCTTTAATGCCTCGGCGGCGAATTCATCGCTTGAGTCATTAGGTTTAGGTGTTGAGTCTGTGGCTACAAAGGATTCAGCTCAAACCAGTATCGCCGTTTTAGACGATGCGATGGTTTCTGTAAATGCGATTCGCGCTAACTTTGGGGCCATGCAGAACAGACTTCAGTCCACAGTGAGTAACTTAGCCGTTGCACACGAAAACCTCTCGGCTGCGAATTCGCGCATACGAGATGCAGATATTGCCAGCGAGTCTGCTGAACTGACTCGAAACAATATCTTACTGCAGGCTGGAGTCTCTGTACTCGGGCAAGCAAATACCATGCAACAAGTTGCCTTGAAATTACTCGGGTAACAATTCAGAGGGCCTCAGGGACTGAGGCCCTTTGCTAACAAGGAGGTTAACAGTGTTAAGATCTATGAACGAATGGACATTCCCTTTTGTGATGGCAGCAATCTTTGCCATTGGTTCTTGGGCCTGTTTGGGATACACAACTTTTTAATATAATAACAAAACTCGCTATTGGTCCTAACAGTTGGTTAGGACCACTTTTATGCTCGATAAATAGTTCTATTTATTCAAATATCCCTGCATCCTTTCCGATGAATAACTATGAAACTTTGTATCGTTTTTTTTACTATAGCACTTGGATTCACTCCTCTTACATCACTATCAAAAGAGTGCCAAGGTCTATCTCCCCTGCAAAAAAATCTTGAAAGCATTGAAGCGCTCTTAGAAAAAATTGATAAAACTTCCCACTTAAGTCCAAACGAATTAAAAGATAAGTTTAAATCTTTAGATAAAGACTTTCTAAGTCTTATCAGAAAAATTGTCAGTTCGGATTGCAGACCACCTCAAAAAGAAAAACTACTCTGTATCCATGATAAATCCTTAGAGGACCAGCACCTTCGAGCGCTATTTGGAATTCCTGAGTTAGAGTATTTAGACACTTATCCACCAGAAGAACGAGAGCAGAAGCTTAAGTCCTTGGTCAATATTGTTCAAAATTTGAAATCTCTGTCTAAAGACAAAGAACTCGATGGCTACATGGCGCATTTGTTTGAACTTCATGGGTTTGATGCCTTAAAGCCCAATGGGTTTATTCTAAACAAAGCCAATGTTTGGTTAGCCAATTATTTAAAAATGGACCCAACTCAATTCAAAAAAAGTAGTCGTCTGGCCTCTCGTGCCTTAAAAAATGGCTCTCTTAAAACTGTTGATATAGCCAAACTCGCATCAACACTTCCGGTAGATGCCCTTCCCCTCCTACTACCAAAAGACGCCGGCGAGTTTTGCCCCGTCCGAGGCATGGCGAACTTTATCAAACAGGATGCCTACCTCACAGGAGAACTCAACGGACTCCCTTACACGGATGAATATAAAGTTCTTTTAAAAGAAGCTTATCAATCTTATCTCTCCACCACTTCAGATCCTATCAAAAAAGAGCTCAATGAGGCAGCACCAGAACCTGAGTCTTTTCCAAGTTCAACTATTGAAAGGATCTCAAAGTGAAAAAAGTGATCACTCAATCTGTTTTCTTATTTTTGTTAGGTTTTGTATTTACTGGTCTATCGAATGCTTCTTCTTGTCCAGCATCACAAGGCGATGTCGGATCCCTTATCGAAAGGCAAATGAGCTCTCTTCCGATTTCATCACCAGCTCCAAATCCCGGAGGCCAACCAATTCCATCTCCCGGAAACCAACCCACGCCACCGCCTATTAATCCTGAGACTCCTCCTCGCTCCCCCTCTGGACCTATTGGAGGCACTCCTCCACCAAGAGGAACTCCCAATGAAATCCCTCGTGTTCCACCTTCTGATCCCCCCATCTTCGGCACCATTCCTAAACGCCCTGGTCCGCCTAGTAAAACGCCAACGGTAAACAAGGATCGTAAAGACTCCACTCCTCGATATGAGATTCCAAAACCAACACCGCGAGGCTCCTCAGATAATAGAAATCCCATAGGAACTCCCTACGTTCCGATTATTAACGGCATCAACAAACCAGTATTGCCCCAAAAGAGTTCATCTCAAAAATCAAAGCCTGACGATAAAAAGAAGAAGAACTCAGCAAATGGATGGTCCACGGCTCCCGACACTTCTTCTGTCATTCCTGAAGATGTTGAAAAGATTGTTGATAAGAGACCGGCTTCCATCCCCAAAAACCCTCTTCTCACTCGGATGTTGAAAAAAATGACGAATGTTCATGAATATGGAATTTGGGATTCCCAAAAACGAATTCCGTGGACTCAGTCTAAAAATAAAATCTCAATAGAAAATCAATGGGATCAAGAAATCCATACTTACCAATCCGATTCGGGCCAAAGGCTCACCGTCTCTATTAATTTTCATAAAGAAAATCCACAGCTTGTAAAAACATTTTTTCAAGAACACAAATATGCAGAAAAAATTGTACGAGTTTACAAAGTAGATTTAGCAGGAGATCTGAAGGAGATCTCTCCGCTGCAATATAGAAGTCTTAAGTCTTCAATAAATTGCACCCAGTGCCACAAGCAATAAACGTTTTCGCGCACGAAAGAGGCACTCTTTAATTTCGGATGAATTCTCTGGAACAAAAGCTTCTTTACTTTTTGACATAGTTAACGGTTGCGACAAATCCTAAAAACCCGGCAATGGCAAAGAATATGACTGAAAGCAGTGGTTGATCAAACACCAACGGTCCTTTCCCGTAAACGAAGATAACGGAACCACTTAGCACCAAACTGCCAATCACCAGTCCTAAAAAAATCAAATTCGACGAGGACTCAATAGACTTTTTATAGTCTTCCATCTGATGCACAGAAAGCTTGACTGAAAAGTCTGGGCTGTTCACGCGCCTTAAAAGTTGCTTTAACTGCCTTGGCAAGGTTGTAACCAAGGAGTTCACATCTCTTCCCAGAGCCGCAACTCCTTTAACAACTTTTGCGGGTTCGTATCTGCTTTGAACCAACTCAGAGGCAAATTCGATAGAAAAGGCCATAAAATCAAAGTCCTTAGCAATCGATCGACCCATTCCCTCGACAGTCATTATAGATTTAAAAAAGAGAATTAACTCCGTAGGCAGACCTAAACCGTACTTTGCGGCAATACTTGTTGAATCTAAAAGTAGGCGACCGACATTGACATCACTTAGAGTCATACCATAGTGAGGAGCAATGAGATCTCGAAAACTTCTAGACAATCGATCTGCATCTATATC
This sequence comes from Bdellovibrionales bacterium, assembly GCA_020435025.1. Lineage (GTDB taxonomy): Bacteria > Bdellovibrionota > Bdellovibrionia > Bdellovibrionales > UBA1609 > JAGRAG01. The sequence goes on from JAGRAG010000035.1 coordinate 12,284, forward strand.
ATCGGAATATGGAGCCACATCAAGATATTCGTAAGCGAGGCGATCATAGTCTTCTGTTGCTAAGGCAATGAACATGCTAGCAATGGCACTTTGACTTTTTCCATTAAGTCTTCCAACAACTCCGAAATCTATTAACCCTATCTTATTATTGGGTAATACAAAGATATTTCCAGCATGAAGATCTCCATGAAATAATCCATCTCGAAAAACCATCTTCATGTAACATCGAAGACCAATTCTCAATACGGTCTCCGAGTCGACGCCTTCTTGATTCAGCGCTTCTTTGTGACTCAAAGGTGTTCCTTGAAGAGCCTCCATAACCAAAACTCTCTTGCCTGTGTATTGAGAGTAGACCTTAGGAATAACAACATTTTCATCTGTTGCGAAATTTTCACGAAAGCGACGAATATTATTGGCTTCTATCACAAAATTGGTTTCATAATCCATCGACCGAAAAAACTCATCAACGATGGAGACCGGTTTGATCGTCGATGCTTCTGGTACATATTTTTCAACAAGTTCCGCAAGAAAATAGATAATTCCTAAATCTTCTTCGATAACATCTTCAATCCCAGGGCGCTGAACTTTAACAACAACCTTTTCACCATTTTTTAATTCAGCGGAATAGACTTGAGCGATAGAGGCCGCAGCCAAAGGAGAAGGATTGAAACTCGCAAAGACCGAATCAAGAGATCGTCCAAAGTGATTGCTCAAAACGATTTCGATTTGTTCAAAGGGAACAGTTGCTACTTGATCGTGAAGTTTTTTAAACTCTTCTGCAAAAGAAGGCGGTATCAAATCTGGACGCGAGGCTAAAAGTTGTCCCAACTTAACCCACGTTGGGCCGAGTTGTTCAAAGGACATTCTTAAGCGCTCTTGGGTCGAATACTTTTCTAATTCAGAGGAAGAGAACTTCTCTAAAACAAAACGTCCGAGCTTCACTCTTTCAACAAGATTCTGAAAACCATGACGGGCAAAGACAGCGACGATTCTTTTCAGTCTAACAGCGTTTTTAATTGGATTGTGTCTTCTCCGTCCGCCCAAAAGCACGCTGTTTTACCTCACCTAGCCTTAAGTCATACCGACCTATATCAATATCAGCAAATGATGCTAGGAGCAATTGCCACTTTTAGTAACAATACTAATTATTTAGCCTGTTAAGTTGAAATCGCAGGTTACGTTGCGTTGTTTAAACCAACAAGAGACCTAGCGACGTCTAGGTTTTTTAGATCGAGACTTGTCGCTTTTCTTGCCTTTTCGATGGCGTTCTCGCCGCTCTTTTTTTTGTGATGGCCGTCGTTCTTCTCGTTCGCTTTTTCGTTCCACACCATCTGCAAGAATAAAGTCAACTCGACCCATATCAACATCAGTAGCTACAACTTTGACTTTAACTTGATCTCCGATGCAATAAGCCATTCCCGAACGCTTACCAACTAACATGAGATTTTGTTCATCAAATTCAAAATACTCATTACCTAGATCTTCTGTTTTCACTAAGCCATCGACATCAAACTGGCGAAGAATTACAAAAACTCCAAACTTGGTTACTGAGCTAATTAACCCTATATAATCAGAGCCAATAAACTGATTCATGAAACGAGCTTTCTTAATGGCCTTAAGTTGTCTTTCTGCTTTGACCGAACGTTGTTCGTAAGCACTTAGGACCACACCTGCTGTCGCTAAATCTTCTTCGGACGAAGCCACATAACCTCGATTTGGATGCACTAAAGACTTTAAAAGCCTGTGTACAATCAAATCAGGATACCTTCGAATGGGGGAAGTGAAGTGCGTGTAATCGACGAACCCTAAACCAAAATGACCAATGTTATCCACATCGTACTTAGCTTGATTCAAGGAGCGCAAAGTTAACATATTTAAAATATGCTCTTGTGGCTTACCAGAAAACTCTTGAAGTGCCTTAGAAATTTTTTTCTGCAATCGGCTTCCTTTTAAAGATGTCACATGGCCAAACTGCGATAAAAACCCTTCTAAAATTTCAATAGACTCTGGCTTTGGCTCTTCGTGAACTCGATAAAGAGCCGGCAGGCCTTTATCATGGAAAAATTTGGCAACGGAAACATTCGCCGTTAACATCATTTCTTCAATAACCTTGTGAGATTCTAGTCTTTCTGACTTAATAATATCAATGGGAATCCCCGAACCATCCACCTCAATCTCTGTTTCAGGCACTTCTAGATTGAGTGATCCTTCTTTGAAGCGTCTGTTCATCGTAATGTGCGCCAGATCTCGCGCCAGACACACATCCGTTTCAACATGCTTGAACTCATCAGGACACTCGCCTTCAAAAATCTCTTGAGCCTCTCCATAAGTGATTCTTGCTTGACTACGAATAACGGCTTCATAAAATTTATAATTTAAAAATTCACCAGAATAACTTAAGTCGACTTCAGCAACCATGGCCAGTCGGTCCACTTTGGGCTTTAAAGAACACAGTTCATTGCTGAGGGCCTCTGGCAACATAGGCGCCACAAACCCGGGAAAATAAGTACTGGTACCTCGCTCATAGGCATCGATATCGATAGGTGATCCCGGCTTAACATAGTGGCTTACGTCCGCTATGGCGACATAGAGCTTAAATCCCTCTTTTTCTTTCCTCACACAAATGGCGTCATCAAAATCTTTTGCTGTTACACCATCAATAGTGACAAAAGGAAGTTCACGTAAATCCACACGCCGTTTAATTTCCTCAGAATCTATCTCTAAAGGAAGGTCCTTTGCATAACTCTCGCACTCGGAACTAAATTCAACTGGTATTTCATGAGAGTGTAAAACACGCAAGTTATCGTGAATCGGATCCCCTGCGTCGCCAATCACTGCGATAATATAACCACAAAAGCCGCTACTTTCCCCAGGATGACTTGTGATAGCCACAGAAACCCAATCTCCATCTTTGGCCCCTTTTCCTGGATTCACGTCAACAGAAATGTCCTGTCCCCAGGCGTGACCCTCATCACGGATAACTCCCTGATAAGGATTCAAAAGCTTTAGTCGCCCGGTAACTTTATCGAATGCTCTTTCGATGATAGCAACGATTTCACCTCTATATCTCCCATCCCTTTCACGCTCTGGCTGCACAAGCACTCGATCGTTTGACATGATCCCAACCATGAAATGCTTTGGAATAAAAACGTCGGGAAAATCAAGAGAGTCAGGAATAAAAAAACCAAAACCATCGGGATGCCTTTTGACAAATCCTTCTAATTCTTGAAGCTTCTGATGTTGGTGAGAACTTTTACTAGAACGGTCTTTCGCACGATGAATATTCATTACCGGTAGCCTACCATGAACTGGAACACCGTCAAAATCAAATTTAACAAATTGATGAATTTGCGAAAAACCTCTAATTACTTTAAAAAGCTAAAGTACTTACTACTAACAGCATCGAGGTCCATATCCCCACTGCACTGTGGGCACTTAGGTGGTTGATCTTCCCAATCCTGAATCGCCGCATCTACATTATTTAGCTCGAAGTCGACACCTTGTTTTTTAAATACCGACTCACTCAATTCACAGTCCTCGCAGTAGTAAGGAACGTAAAAAGACTCTACGACGGTATTATTGCCCACAAAGCCTTCAAGGATATTTATTTGATCCACTACCCATTGGGGACAATTCTGTAAGGTTACTTGAGTGTCTTTACCAAGATCGTTCATCCATATGACCCAAAAACGAAGCCCACAAGAATTGATTCGAGTGACATTTTGCATGTCAATTACTAAAGGTGCATCATCTTTCGACGGCATAAGTCCAAAATCACTATCTTCAGTAATTCTTCCAGTAAGAGTCACCTTTGTTCCCTGTTCCGTTTTTTCAATATCCACTTTCACCTGTCACTCCTAAATGGGCTTCTATAAATTAATAGTTAAGCCTTCTTGTGCAAACTCCCACTCCACCTCGAAAATATCTTCACCCACACGCTTGGCCGCTTTCAACATAGACCTATAATATTTCGCGGTTTGTTCTTCCGTTTCAGATATCTTTTTATCACTTGCCGCTGGATCATGATGAACAAAAATAACTCGCTTGACCCCTTCTCTCATAGCTATATCTAACCCAATGGGCGCTGATGAGTGCCCCCAATCCACTCTTTCCGTGGCCTCTTTAAAAGTATATTGAGCATCAAAAATAAGAAGATCTAAGTCCTGATACATTGGCAAATCAGGCCCCAATTCACTGCGACTGGCTCTTACACCTTCGTTATCAACTGCATAAGAAAAAGATTTTCCTTTATAGTCAAAACGATAACCCCAACAAGGATCCGGATGGTCCAACTCATAGGGTGTCACCTGAATTTCACCAAACTTTACTGGCTTTCTTGGTTCTAGTTTATGATAGATAATGTCGGCTCCCAGAGCTTCATAAGGTACCGGAAAATAGGGTTTGCAAAAGACATGTCGGAACATCTTTTCCAAGTCATCTTGAACTGCATAAACATGTATTTTATTTCCCGGCACAAAAATAGGAACAAAAAAAGGAAGACCCACTATGTGATCCCAGTGAAAATGAGTAAACATCAAGTGAACTTCCCCTTGTCCCTTGCCACAAGGGCCCGACATTAATTGAGCTCCTTCTTTACGAATTCCGGTACCGGCGTCTATATAAAGCAGTGTATCTTCGGCTTCAACACGGATACAGGCGGTGTTGCCACCATAGCCACCCAATTGGGAAATGGGCAATGTAGTAAGAAACTGTCGCACATCCTTGATCGGATAACTATTATAGTCTTCCAATATTTTCTGTACCCTATGCTCTACTTCTCTAGGAGTCATAGGTATGGCTAGAGAACCTCGAGGTCCTAATATTTGAATTTCAATACTCATCCACTCTTCCTAACTTAATTCGGTCTCTAATTGTGCTCTAGTTGTTAAAAATAAAAGACGTAGCCTATAAATCCTTGTACTCCTGACATGGTCGCTGACAAATCCGCTCCATCTAACTCGACTTCTTGTCCAGAAGCGGACTGACTCAAACTCGGAGTGGCCCCCGTGGTAACAAAATTATTTGTTGAAGCATCTGATGTGACTCTCTGTACTCTAAGCAAACGAAAGTTTCCTTCTACAGAAATGCAGTGATTCCCTGTAAAGCAAAATTCAGCTCCTAGTCCAGCCATGGTTCCCATCGCATTTCCAGAAAATTCTGCAGAGGCGGCTCCCTCTTTCACGCTTCCGAATAGAAATCCCCAGCCCACTCCGACTTGTGTAAAAAACTTAATGTAATTGCTCTCTAAGAGATAAAAGCGAAAAATAGGAAAAAGAGTAAAACCCGTAACCGAGTAATCATAGCTCCCACCACTTCCCGATCCATCTACGGCAGAGTAATAATACGAAGGACGAAACTGAAGAGCGAGCATCGATGATGTTCTGTAACTAATGAATCCTGAAAACTCCCAGGCATTTCCAAATTGTCCCGTCGATATAGAGTCCCTTGAATTCGCTCTTGTAATTAAGGTGTTCATGTCCGTCTGATCCGAAGCGGTAATGCCTAAATTGGCGCCTAAGGACCATCCCCCTCCTCCTCCACGAGCGAAAGCCACTTGTGAAGAACATGCGATAAGCAAAATAACTAATAATCTCATTGGGTTTGCCTCCTCCTTGATGCCTATCTTTTTATTTTGAACAGGAGAGATAATATAGACAATGCTTTTCCTTCTAGATATCAAGACTCTAGCATTTCATCTAGGACCTGCTAACGATTGATCTAGGTCTATAGCTGATCTGTTTAGTTCTCATCAACTGCCCTCTTGAATTGCGGATAAAAGTTCAGATCACCTCAATAATGCATCGCAAAAAACTTAAGTGTGGCCCAATTTTTCTTTCGGATTGGCTCCGGCTCCGGACATAAATGTAAATTTTTCATTTTGTTGTAAATACTATTCAGCACTAACTTCAGCCATTACAGTCGGAACACTCAAACCAAAAAAAGGGGGGAAAATGAGGGGATCATTCAATTTTTTCATAGTTGTCGTTACATTGTGCGCTAGTGGATGGGCATTGGCGGATATTCCTTACGACACAAATTATTTTTCAGTACAAGAAGCAGAAGTGACCTCACTTGGGGAAGTCGACTTGGACGGTGAAGACCTTTCCTACTCCACCTTTGCCTATGATGGCCGTTGCAGCGGAAAAGAGGAAAAACGAGAGGCTGGCAGTAAAGCTGGAGGTATTGAAAAACCATCTTTTCCCTCCCCGGGTGGTCCTCTTACCCCCACTCCCGGATTGCCCGGTCCGATTGTTCCTACATTGCCAAGCCCAACCATTCCCTCTTTGCCAACACCTGGTGTTGGGGGAAGCTTAGTTGGTGATCTCACTCGAATCATCAACATTGGAAAAATGATCTGGAATATTGTTGAAAGCAACAAACCAGTTACAAACCTTGTGACCGAACGCGCGTATGCAATGCCTTCTGGCATTACCTGTTGGACATCACTAGAGAATTGGAGCCGCCCAAAGGCCCAGGCATATCAAATTGCCTATAAAAATCTTTACGGTGCCAAGGTTGCTTCATTAAATATGAAAGTCATCTACTATCACAATGGGCAACTTAAAGGGAAAGGTCGGTTTTTAGCAAACGTGACTGTTGTTCCTAAACAAGTCGATGTGAAGTGGGGATTTAAACTTCATGCACAGGTGGTCACAGAAGAACCTATCAATCTCGCCTCCGAAGAAGATCCGGTAGCTGGAATGGGTGTGGGTGTCACATGGAAAGTTGAGAGCGTTCTTCAAGACAAAATCCAAACTCTTAACCTTTTCGTTGATGGACTCGGCCACCTCGACCAACTTTAAAAACCTTTAAGGCGCCCCACCTAATTTATCTAAATCGTTCAAGGGCGCCTTCTAGAACTTTAATTTGGGCAGAAAGTTCATCAATCTGCTTTTTGCCCAATTCGACTACGTCCTCAGGGGCATTTTTCAAAAAATTCTCATTTGAAAGCCTTTTGCTTATACCAGCACTTTCTTTTCTTACCTTGTCGAGTACTTTCGTTAAACGTTTAATCTCTTCGTCAAAGTCAACCAACCCTTCCAAAGGCACAACCACTTCCAAATGAATTCCAGAAATGCTCACCGGTGTGACAGCACATTTTGCCAGGCTCCCCTCTTGCTGAATATCAAGTTGCTCTAGACGCGCCAAACTCATAATAGCGTTTCTATTAGCACTGACGATTTTTTGACCCTTATCATCCTTAGGGGCGACTCGTGACTTTAGTTTTACACCTGGCTTGATGCGATTTTCGCCACGTATGTTTCTAATAGCTGTGATCACTTCTCTCACCAAATCCATTTCTAGTGCCGATTGCTCCGAACCAATCGCAAGCCATGCTTTGTCTTTAGATGGGGTTGGATAGCTATCGAGCATCAAAACGTCTTTACGAATAGGTAACTTTTGATAGATCTCTTCTGAAATAAAAGGAATAAATGGATGTAACAATCTCACGAGTCTATTTATTGTTTGAGCCAGAACCAATTGTGTTGCTTTTTTCTCAGAGGCATTTTCCCCATAAACAATAGGCTTAATAAACTCTAAATACCAATCACAGAATTCATGCCAAGCAAACGAATAAACGGCATTGGCTGCATCAGAGAATCGATGGTTCTGTAAAGCCTTGTGAACTTCGTCCTCACACTTACCCGTTTTATAGACAATCCATCGATCCGCGGCCGAAAGGTCCGATGAAGAAGGGATATACCCATCTTCAGGCACTTCAAAGTCTTCCAAAACCGATAGTGTAAAACGGGCGGCATTCCAAATTTTATTCATAAAATTTCGATTGCCCTCTAATCGCTGCTGAGAAAACTTGAGATCTCTTCCCGAAGCGATTTGTGATAGCAACGTAAACCGGAGTGCATCAGCTCCATAGCCCTCAATCACTTCCACGGGATCTACGGAATTCCCCAAAGACTTTGACATCTTTCGCCCTTGAGAGTCTCGAATCAAACCATGTAAGTACACCGTTCTAAAGGGAACATCCCCTTTAAACTTCAAGCCGGCCATAATCATTCTTGCCACCCAGAAAAAGATAATGTCATGTCCAGTAACTAGGATATCTGTAGGATAGAATGTTTTTTGCAACTCATTTTCCTCAGGCCAGCCCATCGTAGTAAAAGGCCACAGTTGAGAGCTAAACCATGTGTCTAAAACATCTTCATCTTGGCGAAGGTTTTTCCCTTTACATCCGCCACATTCTTTTGGGGACTTTTCACTGACCGTTATAAAATCGCAGTTGTCACAATACCATGCAGGAATTCGATGGCCCCACCAAAGCTGACGAGAAACACACCAGTCCTGAATGTTATGTAGCCAATGCAGATAAGTTTTCGTCCAATTTTCTGGTTCAAATTTAACTGTTCCACTTTCAGCCACTCGCATCGCCGGATCGGCTAGAGTTTGCATTTTTAAAAACCACTGCTCTGATAAAAAAGGCTCGACAACACAGCCTGATTTTTCACAGTGTCCTACAGAGTGCTGGTGAGGCTCCACTTTTACTAAGAACTTCTTTGCCTCTAAATCTTCGATTACTTTCTTTCTTGCTAAGTTTACCTTTAACCCTTGATACTCTCCACATTGCTCGTTGAGTGAGCCATCTCTATTTAAAATATTAATAAATTGTAAGTTGTGTCGCTTTCCCATCTCATAGTCATTAAAGTCATGGGCGGGAGTGATTTTTACGGCTCCAGATCCAAATTCCCGATCTACATACTCATCGGCGATCACTTTTATCTTTCTATTGGTCAATGGAAGTGCAATTTCTTTTCCAATAAAGTCTTTGTATCGTTCGTCAAGAGGATGTACAGCCACGGCGGTATCTCCCAACATCGTCTCTGGGCGCGTGGTCGCAACCACCAGACTTCCCGATCCATCCGCTAAAGGATAACGAATGTGCCAAATACTCCCTTTCACATCTTTATATTCGACTTCTAAATCAGATAGAGCCGACTCCAGTTTGGAACTCCAATTGATCAATCTTGTCCCTCTGTAGATAAGACCCTGCTTATAAAGATCGACGAAGACCTTCGTTACAGCCTTAGAAACACCTTCATCTAAAGTAAATACCTGGCGTTCCCAATCTAAAGAACTTCCCATTCTTCTAGTCTGTTCACAGATTCGGTTGCCATACTGTTCCTTCCAAGCCCACACTTGCTCTAAAAATTTTTCTCTTCCTAAATCTTTACGATTGGTCCCCTCTTCTAATAACTTCTTTTCTACGACACTTTGCGTGGCAATCCCTGCATGATCCGTCCCTGGAAGCCACAAAACATTGTAGCCCGACATTCTTTTCCATCGGCACAAGCAGTCCATCACGGATTGGTTCAAGGCATGACCTAAATGCAAATGTCCGGTGACGTTTGGCGGAGGTAAAATAATACAAAATGGGGGCTTAGTCGAACTTTCTTCCGCATGAAAAAATCCACTTTCTTCCCACCACTTATAGAGGCGAGACTCTACTTCACTTGGGTTATAACGGTCTGATAATTCACGGGATTCTTTAGAATCTGAAGTCATTTAGGAATACTCCTAGTCTTTTTTCGAAGGGAACATATATGCCTTTATCGCACTTCTTAAATAGCACTAAATACAGGGAAATGACAAGTCCGCCTGGGG
>JAGRAG010000036.1 GCA_020435025.1 Bdellovibrionales bacterium
ACCAGTATCGACTATCACGCCGAAGCTTTAAGTGAGTTGGGACTGACCAAGTCCTATTTGAATATCAAGATTCAGCCAGGTTTAGATAGGTACTATGAACTGGGAATTGTCGATGATCCTAGAGGCTATACTGAGACAATTGATAACACTCGAACTGTAAATGGTGGAGCGCCGACAAATACCACGGACGTTAAGACTTATCGTAATGACATCAAGTTTAATTTGCTCTTCGCTAAAAACTTTTATGATTTTACAATTAAAGGCGGAATCTTAGAAAGTTCAGGTGGCGTGGCTTTAGATTATAAATTATTTAGAAATCGCCTAAAACTTTCCATTGAGGCCTTTGAATTTGACAATCTTCATGTTAGAGCTTTTGCCAAGTATAACTTCTTTAAGGGAGTTTACGTCATTGGTGGTGGCGATGACATCTTTTCCAATGAGGGCTATGCAACGCCATTCTTTGGAGCTGGAATTTTCATCACAAATGATGATTTGAAAGTCCTAGCTTCAAAGGTGTCGTTTTAATGTTTAAAAATGCTCTCATCAGCGTCGCTGATAAAACCAATCTCATCGAATTTGTGAAACCTCTTGCTGATCAAGGAATGCGAATTCTTTCGACGGGAGGTACAGCTCGACATCTACAAGAAGCAGGCATCTCCGTTGTTTCAGTCTCCGATCAAACTCAGTTTCCTGAAGTAATGGATGGACGGGTGAAGACACTTCATCCGAACATTCATATGTGTTTGCTAGCTCGTGGAGAAAATAAGAGTGACCTTAAAGTTCTTTCTGAAAATGGATTAGAGCCTATTGATTTAGTGGTTGGCAATCTATACAGATTCGAAGATGCCTTAAAGCGCGGTGTTGTAGGCAATGAACTGACAGAGTTTATCGATATTGGTGGCCCGAGTTTTCTTCGGGCCGGAGCCAAAAATTTTTCACGTATTTCAGTTGTTTGTGACCCCAATGACTATCAATGGATACTAGAAAAAAAAGAGCTCACTTTGGAAGATCGTCAGTATCTTGCTTCAAAAGTTTTTGCCCATACATCGACCTATGATGCGATGATTGCCAAGACATTAGGAATGAACCATGAATCGAAAGATTTCTCTGTGGGAGGAGCCTTTGAAAGAACCCTACGCTATGGTGAAAATCCCGATCAGAAATCAGCTTGGTTTCGTAAATTAGGAGCCAAAAATGGACTTCATGAAGCTCAAGTTATACAAGGTAAAGAGCTTTCTTTTAATAATCTCTTAGACATTGAAGCCGCGGTTTCAACTTTGCGAGAGTTCTCGGGAGTGCCAACGTGTGTTTCTCTAAAGCATCAAAATCCTTGTGGGGTTTCTCTTGGAAACGATTGTGCTGATGCTATTTCCCGATCCCTTAAAGCAGATCCTGTCAGCGTTTTTGGTGGAATCATAGCAGTTAATGAAGAGATCGATGCGGATGGAGCCCAAGAATTAGTAGAGCTCTTTTTAGAATGTGTGGTCGCGCCATCCTATTCGAAAGAGGCTTTAGCTGTTTTTGCTCGTAAAAAGAATTTAAGAATTTTAGAGTGGCCGGGCTTGATGGAGAGAGAAACGGACTACGATTTACGTCCAGTAAGTGGTGGTTTTTTACTACAAACTCAAGATACCGTCGATGAGGGCTGGGGTGAAGACTGGAAGATCATTGGGGATGAGCCAGATGAAGCCGTTGCTATGGATATCGTTTTGGCTTGGAAAACCGTCGCTCATTTGAAATCAAATGCGATTGCTATTGCCGCCGAGGGTTCGACGGTGGGCTTAGGTATGGGACAGGTCAATCGCGTGGATGCTGTTGAGCAGGCTATTGATCGTATGAAGCGATTCCATCCTGATACGGACAACGCTGTTTTAGCCAGTGATGCCTTTTTCCCTTTTCCGGATTCTGTTGAAAAAATAGCGGAAGCCGGAATTAAGTGGGTGATTCAACCCGGAGGATCCATTAAAGACGACGAAGTCATCGCTAAGTGTAAAGAGCTAGGTGTTCATCTAGTCTTAACTGGACGTCGCCATTTTTTGCATTAACTTTGTCAAAATCTTCTGTAAAATAATATAGATAGCGTCTTAGACAGAACAACAGGAGAAAACATTCGTGGCATCAAAAGAGTGGTTGGTTCGCAGTGGCGGACGTTTGCTCGGTCCATTCGACATAAATGTTATTGAAGATATGCTGCGCTCCAAAGAATTGGTTGTCTTTGATGAAGTGGCTCAGCCAATGTCTCGTTGGCGCTATATCAGAGACGATGAACATTTCATTAAAATAGTTGAAGAGTTACGAACAGCGGAAATGAGTGGCGGTGAGACAATGACTCAAACGGAAACTGTTCGTGACAACACAGTAACACAAACTGCATCCAGTGAGTTTGATATTGATGAAATGACAGCAGAAATCTCATCCATTTCAGAATCCTCTGAAATTGTTTATGAAGATATTGATGAGTCTTTAGACCGTATTGCCTCGCAAGCGACTCCGATGAGTAAACAAGCCTCATCTTCTTTCGGAGTGGTGTCTGAAGAAACTATGAAAAATGAAGTTGAGAAATCAACTAAGAGTATATGGATTGTGACTGCTCTTGTTATATTGGGAGTCGTTGGGTTTTTTGGATATAAGAACTTATATGTAAAACCGAAAATAAAAAAAGCTGCAGCTGAAGTTGATTTATCAAAAGCCAATCGAGCGATGGTTGTCGGTGACGATGCTCGCGCACTCAGTCTTTTAAAGTCAGCGCTTGAGGTAGACCCTGCTAATGAACAGATTCTTTTAGAACTTGGAATACGCCTCATTCAAATCGAGGGACAGACGGTCCAAGGAAGAAGATATCTGCAAAAAATTGTAAATGGACTTTATAGTAAACAAGCCCATGTGGGAATTGGAATAGCTGACCTAATGGACGGTAGTGTTGATTCTGCGATAGATCTTTTCCGTAAAGTTTTGGCTCAGGAGCCGACGTATGTTGATGCACATATCAACTGGGGGGTTGCGGAATTAGAAAAACAAAATTTCGGAGGAGCTGCTCTTCATTTTCGTGATGCCTTTGCCAACCGTACTTCGGAAGGAGTTGCATACCTTCTTTATGCCAACTCTTTAATTGCTCAGTGGCAGAAATCTAAAAGTAATTCTTATTTGCAGCAAGCCGTACAGACTTTAGATCAATTCATTAGTCGTTCTAGAGATTATCGTCAGGAGGCATTATTGCTAAAGATTTTTACTCTTGCTAAGCTCAATCAAATGCGTAATGTTCCAACGCAGATTCTTGCATTTTTGAATACGGATCCTAATTTAACGGCAGATCATAGGCATAATATCTTTATTGATCGCCGACGGGTGAAGTGGAGTTTATTGACTCATCGATGTCAGGTTGTTTCGGACCTCTTAAATACGAACTCTATGGCAAAGGGTATGAATGCCATTTGTCTTTTAAAGGCTGGAGAAAGTGCCAAAGCCTTAGCAACGATCGATGAGGCTTTAATGCAAGAAGGAGATCATCCCTTACTATTAGTGAATTACGCGCATATACTTTTTGAGCTTGGTCAAGTGGGAGAAGCTCAGGTTGCCGTTCGTAAAGCCGTGGAAACAAATCTTAAGATGCAAAATAGATTCTCTTTACCTAACATTGTGGATGCAAGACTTCGTGAAGTGATGGATGATTTTAAAGGGGCTCAGAGTGCATGGCAGAGAGCTCTTGCTGCTGATGCGAAATCTATTCAGGCGCAAGCGGGATTGGCTCGTACTTTTCTTCGTAACCGGAATTTAACACAAGCTCAAAATACAATTAATAGTGCGTTAAAAACGGATAGCACTTACAGTCCTTTGTTAGAATTACGAGAGCAGCTTAAAGAACTTAATCGAAAATAGCTTTCTGAATCTATGAGACGAATCGTAACACTTTTTATCTTAATTTTTTTATCGAAACCGGCTCTCTGGGCAAGTTCTGGTTCAGAGGAACACTCCCGAGATTTACCTGAAGAGCAAAAAGAGACAATATTTATAAAGATGCCAATGGATCGGTTTGATCGTGACACTCGAATTCCTAAGGAATTGGTTGGTGAAATAGAAAAACACTATATAAAACACTTCCGTGTAGTTCATGCGGAATCTTCTTTAGAAGATAATGAGGTCCGAAGGCAAATCCCTCGACGATATTTGAATGTAATTGTTGAGTTTGAGAAAAATGGATCTTACGCGATTGATCAAAATATCCGATTACAAACAGTTCAGGGGAGTGGTGTCGTTGATTTTAAAAAGTATGTGAGTCGCGGTGTGGGGCACTTTAAGTTGCGAGTGAAAGTCGATCGCGAGGGAGCGGACTCTCATTTGTCATCATCAGACGTTAGGGTTTATTTTGTAGGTGAAACTCGAGCTAAGCGAATTGATGGTAAAATTTTCGGTTCGGGATGTAATACTTGGATGGAAGTTTCAAAATGGTTTCGTAAGACCTGGTCGAGAGAGGGCTTGGATCTTTATGCTAAAGAGGAGCGATATTTGAGGGTTGTGGGGGGGACTTATTATTTTGTGCACTTTTTTGAAGGGGTACTTTATCTGTCTACCCTGACCTTTAAGGATAGTCGATATCCGGACTCTGAGTGTCCTGTTTCAAAAACTTAATCATCTTAACTTTTCACAAATTTATCTTACTTCATTGGATGTCTGTCACCGGCTTGAGATTTGTTTGTTTAAGGCGGTGACTCTCTAAGTAGCAAATATATTTAGACTTTTGGAGGTTTGTTTGGAGTCTGTCACCAGTTTTTTGAATTCTTAGCTGGGATTTTGGGGATGTCTGTCACCATGTTAGTTAAAAAAATTCATGGAATTGAAAGGAATAAGATGGAAATTCAAGAAAAGTTCACACAGTTTTCGGACTTTCAAAAGAGGTCTCATGTTGAACCTTGTCATTAATTGCCACTCTTAGTAGACTGCCTGTGAAAAATGAAGTCGGTAAGCCATCGTAAATGTCACAAAACTAAGTCATTTTAGGCATAATGCTGCGCATCTTTGGCAAAGGGGAGAGGTCTTTCCCTTTTTAATCTATAAGGATGGTTCGGCGCAAAACCAAGTAGGGATTTATGACAACACAAAAGATATTTGTAAAAGACCTAAAAGACAAAGACGCTTTTGAGACGGTATTTTTAGTCAAAGAGATCGTTGAACTAACAGATAAAAAAGGCAATCCCTACTTGAGTCTGACGTTGTCTGATGTCACCGGGTCTATTGATGGTCGTATTTGGGATAATGTTAAGGCTCTAAGCCGACAGTTTCAACAAGGTCATTTAGCTTTAGTTAAGGGGCATGTTCAAAATTATCAAAACCGTCTACAAGTAGTGATCCATTCGTTAAAAGAAACCGAAGATGTCAATTATGAAGATTTTATTGCGACAAGCCGTCGCCCTCCCCAGGAAAACTTTGAAGAGATCGAAAAGATAGTTGAGACATTAGACGATCAAGAGATTCGTCAAGTCTTGGAACTGACCCTAGCGGATAAAGAGATTCGTAAAATGCTTCTTATGGCGCCTGCAGCGAAATCGATTCATCATGCCTATGTAGGTGGCTTAGTGGAACATGTCTTGTCGATCTGTCAGATTATGAACTTCTTTAGTTCCCACTATGATTTTTTAAATCGAAACTATTTGATTTTTGGAGCAATCTATCATGATCTGGGCAAAATTTGGGAGCTGACCTCGGGACACAATATTCAATATACCGATCGAGGACGCTTGATAGGTCATATGCAGATTGCCTGCGAAATCCTTGATGAGAAAGCAGGAACAATTTTAGGATTTTCGTCTGAGAAAAAAGACCTCCTAAAGCACATCATCTTAAGTCACCACACAAAATTGGAGTATGGGTCTCCTAAGCGCCCTAAGTTTCTCGAAGCACTGCTGGTGGGATTGGTAGACGAGTTAGACAGTCGTATGAACTGCTTAGAAGGGTTTATGAGTGAAGAACTCACAAATGGACAAAACTGGACGCGCTACAGTCCGATGTTTGATCGGTATTTCTTTTTGAAGTTATTGGGGGAGAAAAAAGGACATGAAAACTACTGATGTTTTACGTCGCATAGAAGAGTTTCTTTCGTCTGTTAGCCCCAAGAAGAAGTTGGTCATATTTGACTTAGATTCCACGCTGTATGATGTAAGCTGGAGAACCAAACAAATTCTCAATGACTGTGCAAATTCTTCAATCCTTAAAAGTGAATTTCCGGAATCGGCAAAAAAGCTTAAGGGGTTGAGTGTCTTGTCAACAGATTGGGGTATTAAAGAAGCTTTGATTCGTTCTGATATTCAAGAAAATTTAAAGTTTTTCGATGAAGTTCGAAAATTCTGGATGGAACACTTTTTCGCTAATAGATATTTGAAGTATGATCGGCCTTATGATGGAGCCGTCTCTTTCGTTCAGCACTTTTACTCTTCAGGAATCCCCATCGCTTACCTTACTGGACGAGATCGAAAGCGAATGTATGAAGGAAGCCTTTATAGCTTAGCGCAGTGTGGTTTTCCGGTGCCTCCAGATCCTCAAGTTCAGCTGATTATGAAAGAGGACCGAGAGGTGAGCGACGCTATTTACAAAAGAGATCGTCTCCGACCTATTGTCGATCAGTATGAAGAAGTTTTGTTCTTTGAAAATGAGCCTCGGATCATAGAGCTGGTTCAACGGGATTGTCCCTCTGTGAACATAGTTTTCGTAAAATCGGTTCATTCTGGGGTTCGCGAAGATCCGGAACATCTTTTAAGAATCGATAGTCGATTCCCTTCCTTATCGCACCTGTAAAGAAGCGAGTGTTCATGAAAAGTTGGAAGCAGATTCAATCCGAAGTTTTGTTAGAAACTCCCTATGTTAATGTTCGAGTGGACCGATGTGCTATGCCAGATGGTCGAGTGGTGCCTCAGTACTATGTGTTAGACTCCAGTGATTGGGCTAATGTAGTTGCATTAGATAAAAACAATCAGCTTGTTATGGTTCGTCAGTACCGCTATGCGGGGAATGAAGTCTGCTTAGAATTCCCTGGGGGAGTATGCGAAGAAGAGTCGGCAGAGGCCGCCGTTACTCGGGAACTTCTCGAAGAGACGGGATACAGACCACAAACAGTAAAGCTTTTGGGCGTGCATCGACCCAACCCGGCTTTGCAGAGCAATTTTTTGTATTCTTTTTTAGCTCTGGATTGTGAGAAAGTCGCCACGCAAAACTTAGATCCTCACGAAGAGATCGAGGTCGAGTTGTTACCCGTTTCCGAGTTGTGGAAACTGGTCCAATCGGGACAGTTTTCTCATTCATTGATGCTAGCTTCTTTGATGTTAGCCCATCCCTATCTACAAAATTTGGAGTAAGTGCATGTTGTATGTTGTCGCGACTCCCATCGGTTGTCCTGAGGATTTAAGTCTGCGTGCTTTGGACCTCTTGCGAAGGGCTGATTTGGTCATTGGTGAAGAAAGAAAAGTTGTGACCCAGCTTTTGAAACATTGGGAAGCGACGGGAAGGCCAATAGAACTGCTAAATGAGCACAGTGATGAGGCAGATCTCGATCATCTCGTCTCCTTGTGTAAGACCAATGAAACCGTTGTGTTGATTTCTGATTGTGGCACTCCAGGATTTTGCGATCCTGGCGCAGATCTGGTCAATCGCTGCCGAAAGGAGAAGATACCGGTGACATCCGTTCCCGGAGCTTCAAGCCTTATGGCTCTTCTCAGTCAGTCAGGCTTTCGTTTAGATCAGTTTTTCTTTCGCGGATTTTTACCCGCAAAAACAGATTTGCGAAAGGAGGCTCTTGAAGAATTGCAGAATTTCAGGTGGCCCGTCGTTTTAATGGATACGCCTTATCGATTGGAGCGGACATTGTCGGAACTGGCTCAAGGTGGATTTTCCGATCGAAAAATTGTACTGGGATTGAAGCTGACTCAGGAAGAAGAAAAAGTCCTTGAGGGAACCGCAAGTGGACTCTTAAAAGACATAGAAGGAGAGAAGGCGGAATTTATTTTAATTCTATTTCCCTCGGTGGATTCCAAACCTTCTCATCAGAAAAAAATCAAATCGGAAAGAAATAAAGCGTCGAACAGAAAACCTCGAAAAAAATACCCAAAGCGTCATTGATCGTTTTTTTGGATTTTGCAAGTTACTCTCGGAGATGCCATTGGAATTCAAAGGAGCCGAGATGTTTAAATTAAAAAATAGGGGATGGATATTAATTTTAGTGATGGTCCCTTTTATGATGTCCTGTGCATCGTATTTTAAGCGAAAGACTTGTGAGAAAACGAACTGGTTTGCCCATGGTGAGAAAGTGGCTCTGTCGGGAAAACGGATTGATGCCGACCCCTTTGTTTCTGAATGCAAACAAGTCGAGGCTCAAATCAATGAGATGGATTTAGATCTCGGCTTTAAAAAGGGTATGGCGACTTACTGTACCGACCAGGGAGCTTATGAGACTGGCCGTAAGGGACTTAAGTTGTCATTGGATCTTTGCGAAGATAATAGATGGCCTAGATTAAAATCTCATCATCAAAAAGGAGTGGTTGAGTTTTGCCAGCCGTCCAATGGATATGCACAAGGCGCTAAGGGCTGGGAGTACAACCATATTTGCCCTAAAGAGTTAGAAAAAGGTTTTTTGGTTAAGTATCATGGTGGATTAAGAGTTTACTACAATGGAGAGATCTCGGATCGAAGAGAGCGTCTTTCGGAGATGGATCGTAAAATCATGGCTTTACAATTGGAAAAAAGCGATTTGCGAAATCAGCTCACAAGGCTTGAGTCATCAATTAATTTTCGTCGGCACAGCCGAAGTGTTGGTCAAAACCAAATCTCTCCAGAAACTCCTGAGGAGACGCAAATGAAGTCTGATCTCGAAAGCCGTATTTCTGATAAAGACTATCAAATTTCTCGACTCCATCGCGAAAAAGAATCGGCCAGTCGTGAGATCACCGAGCTAAGACGAAAGTTGCGAGCCGTTCCTCAGTCATGAGTCCTTTTGTCCGATAAAAAATCACCCTTTGCCGAAGGGCCGAGGGTTAATATATGTTTTCTTGATGGAAGCCTCGTTAGTTTATGGAGGAGACTGTGAAGGAAGATCCTTGTTCACCAGAAGACATTGCGGTTAAAAGTTATTTTTTAGGCCCTATGGGCGAGAATTTTTCTTGGTTTCAAGATCTTTTTCACGAGCTTTTGGAACTTTGGGATAAAGAGCGGTGGCTGGTCAATGAATCTTCAGGTCGCGCCATTTCGGAAACTGATCAAAAAACGGACCCATATAGTCGTGAACGAAAAAAAATGATCGCTCAGGCAAAACTGCTTCGGTCTCGGCTTCAGTCCGAAGTGCCCATTTATTCTTCAAAATTTATGAGCCATATGGTCTATGAATCTTCGATCGTTGGTCTTTTAGGTCATATGATTACATTGCTTCACAATCCCAATCTCATTAGCTCTGAAGTCTCTCAGCAAGCTAGTTTTTTAGAGAAAGAAGCTATATCTGACTTATTAGAAATGGTGGGGTATTCGGCAAAAGGAGAGGGGCACTTTACCTCTGGGGGTACGGTGGCAAATATTGAGGCCTTGTGGCGGGCTCGATTTCGAATGGATCATTGGCTGGCTTTGGGAGCCATGTTAGATAGTCAGTCGTCTTCTGCACGGGATAGTTGGTTTTCTTGGGCTCATATGGGTTGGCAAGAGTATTATAAATATATTGAACAGGATATCGAGGAGTCTTTGCTCGAAGAGACGAGCTTTGTTTTGCAAAACCCATTTCAATTGGCAAACAAATTTTCAGAGCTTTATAAAAAAACTTATGTAGGCCCTGTTATTTTAGTCCCTGGTAACAAGCACTATTCCTGGCAAAAGGGGGCCTCCCTATTAGGCTATGGAATGGAGGCTTTCTGGCAAGTTGCTTTGGATGAGATGGGTCGATTGGATGTCCATGACTTGCATGTGAATATTGAAAAAGCCAAAGGCGAACACCGTCCCATTTTAATGGTGGTTTCGGTCGCAGGCACTACGGAGATGGGTGAATTCGATCCTGTCGATCAAGTGCAAAATTTATTGGACCAGTATCAAGCAGAAGAAGGGTTGTTCATTTGGCACCATGTGGATGCGGCCTACGGCGGGTTTTATGCCTCTTTTTTAAAAGGTCAGCGTACGTCTCAAGACTTCTCTGCTCTGGAAGTGAATTTGCAAAAGTCCTTAGAGGCGTTTTCTCGTGTGGATTCGATTACTATTGATCCTCACAAGCTAGGTTATGTTCCCTATTCGTGTGGCGCTATATTGTTACCTGATGAAAATAACTATCGCACCTCTAGTTTTCATGCACCGTATATTGGTGAGAGCAAGGAGAAATGGATGCGGACTTTAGAAGGTTCACGGGCGGCCACAGGGGCCGGAGCAACGTGGCTCACCGCTAAAACACTGGGCTTTCATCAAAATGGAATCGGACGGATTTTACAAAAAGGCATTCTGGCTAGAAAACGCCTACAAACTTTAATGAGATCAATGCTTCCAGAAGCCCGGTTTCTAGATAACTATGATACCAATGTATTTTGTTTTTGTGTGGCCCATGAAGGCGAGACCCTCTCTCAAGTCAATGAAAGAACCTTAAGAATCTTTTCTGATCATTACAATCAGGAGGGTTATTTTGTTTCAAAAACCACTTTAGAAGTAAAGTCGTATGGGAAATATATAAAAAACCTAGTGGGCACTTGGAAGGGCCATATTGATGTTGAAAAACTCGTTCTGATCCGTCTTGTTTTTATGAATCCGTTTTTTGTCAGCAAAGTCCAAAGTCAGTTGATAGACCAAGAGTTTATTCAACGTCTGAGCCAGTATATAAAGAAATAGTGTAAAAACCACGCCTTAATTGCAGATAAATTTTTAATGGATATTTGTAAGTCCTGAATACCCCCTCAAAAGCGAGTTCGGTCGGTGCGATGCTCACAAAGTGAGCGGCGCTGCCGATCGCCTTGT
>JAGRAG010000037.1 GCA_020435025.1 Bdellovibrionales bacterium
TAACTTCGTAGGAATTGGAGAAAGTATCAGGCGCCTTTTGATAAATGAAGCTATTCCTATTTGAATGGAAATAGGGTTTCTAAAAATATTTTGGATTATGGTGATACAAAGTTGTCAATTATTTGAGTTAATTCTGTAGAAGGTTTGAATATCACCCGATAAAAGAGACTCACCATCTATTGGAGGTCTTCATGAAGATTCTAAGAATTTTCAATCTAAACTTCGTACCAATATTGTTGATTTTTGCTATCACTTCATGTTCGAAAAATCAAGATGCGGTTAATGGAAGCAGTAATGGCAAAGATGGCGGACTGCTGAACAATGGTGTTGTTGGTCCCTCCTTTGATTTGTACTTCGGTGTTTCTGAAAGTACAAATAATCGAAGTTATCTAAAAAAGTTTTATTTTAATTCAAATACAAATGCAGTATCGGATTCTCTATTTGTTCAGCTAAGCTACAACTCTGAATTAAGAGGACTCGATTTAGATGAAAATGGTCGGGTTGTAGTAGCTAACGCACAGTTGTCCAATCCAATTGAAATTATTGATATTTCAAGTACGGATAGTCTGTCAATTTATGGAAATATTTCGCCCAGCTTAGGAACCAATTCCGGTTTCGACACAAATAGAAATCATACTATTTGTGTTTTGCCAAATGGAAATAAAGTTATTGGAGGTTACAATCCTGGAAACACGGTTTACATTAATGAGTATTCAAGTGGTGGCGAATTCATACAAAATATTCATTCAAGTAATCACATCTCATTTAACATTTCAATGAACAAATGTGTGAGCCGATCTAATCTAGAGCTATATTTAATTGAAGCAAACTCATCAGTGGGTGGAGGAGCAAAGTTACTTCGTTTTACAAGATCCAATATTTCGTCTTCGTGGTCGCTTATTGATTCTCTTTTAGATTCAGATTTTGATGGATTAAACGGAGCATCTGGATCTTCGTTTTGGTCATTTGCTATCGATGTGGAAAATAGCTACATATATTTAAGTCGCTATATGGATACAGGAACTCAGTTTAAAAAATTAGTTCGATGTCCTGTAACTGGGTTTAACGCCTCAAATTGTGTTGGAATTGGAGACGATATTCCGAGTGATTCTAGGGTTAAGTCTATGATTGTGATACCTGGGACATCAGGTGATCTCCTTGTTTTCACGTTTCTTCCAGGGCATACACTTTATAGGTTTAATGTAAGTGATGGAACGTGGACTAGTTTGTTTGACTTAACAACTATGAATTTAGGTTCGGATTCCTATGGACAAGTATGGGCAAAATCAATACTTAACTAATAAAAAGCCAAAAGGCGCATGAGACTTTCTCCAATTCCTACGAAGTTATTTTTTGTATCTTAAATTTTTAAGCTGTAGCCCACTTCATGCTCAGACAGTCCTCGCCAAGCGGAGCGGCCACAGATGTCCGCGCCGCAGCTGCGGAACTGCGCGTGAAGTGGGCTACAGCTTAGAAATTTAAGATACGAAAAATAACTTCGTAGGAATTGGAGAAAGTGTCAGCCGCCTTTTGGTTCCATGGAGATATTAAGTTGATTTTCTCCGTCGAGGTAATCAACGGTGACCTTTCCACCTTTGGACAGTTTTCCGAAAAGTAGATCGTCGACCAGTGCCTTTTTTATATGTTCATCGACCATTCTGGCAAAGGGGCGTGCTCCATAGGCGGGGTCGTGGCCGATTTTAAATAGCCACTCGACGGCTTTCGAGGTGACTTGTAGTTCGACTTTTTTCTCGTGTAACTGGCTTCGTAGTTCGCCAATAAATTTCTCAATAACAAGTAGTAGCTGCTCTTTAGGAAGTTCTTTAAATTCCACTACGGCATCGAGACGATTTAAGAACTCAGGTCGAAATGTTTTTTTAATCGCTTCCATTGAGCTAGAGGAAGCAGAAACCTTATTGACTCCTAAAGTAGATCGAGAGGCTTCAAAGGCACCGGCATTACTCGTCATAATTAAGATGGCATTTGTAAAATCAGCTTCCTTACCATTGGAATCCGTTAGCTTTCCATTGTCCATCACCTGTAACAGAATGTTTAATAAATCCGGATGGGCTTTTTCGATTTCATCCATTAACACCACTGAGTAAGGATCTTTAGTAATGGCTTCGGTAAGCAATCCACCTTCTTCGTAACCCACATAGCCAGGGGGTGCCCCAACAAGTCTTGAAACGGCATGTTTTTCCATGTATTCACTCATGTCAAATCTATGAAATTTAACTCCCATGTTTGAGGCGAGCTGTTTAGCCACCTCCGTCTTTCCGACTCCCGTAGGACCGGCAAAAAGATAACTTCCAATGGGTTTGTCTTTTTTGCCAAGGCCCGTGCGAGACATTTTTATGGAGGTGACCAGCTTCTCAACGGCCATATCTTGGCCAAATACCTGGCTTTTAATTTCAGACTCAAGACTTTTCAGTTTGCCACGGTCAGAAGAACTGACGGAAGCAGTTGGAACTTGGGCCATACGGGCGACGACACTTTCTACATCTTTTACCGATATGGTTTGAGCTTCATCTGACTTTGCTTTGATGCGAACTTGCGCTCCGACTTCATCAATCACATCAATGGCTTTGTCCGGAAGCTTTCGCCCGTGCAGGTATTTGGCAGCAAGCTCTGCAGCGGCCTTGATAGCTCCTTTAGAGTATTTCACATTATGAAACTCTTCGTAGCGGCTTTTTAAGCCATTTAAGATAAGCATTGTGTCTTCGACAGAAGGCTCTTGAACGTCAATTTTTTGAAAGCGGCGATTCAAAGCATGGTCTTTTTCAAACTGCGTTCGATACTCTTTAAAAGTTGTTGATCCAATACAACTCAATTCACCGTTGGCCAAAGAAGGTTTGAGCAGATTGGAGGCATCCATAGAGCCTCCATTTGTCCCTCCGGCACCAACGATCGTATGAATCTCATCGATAAACAAAATAGCCTGTTTTTCTTTCTTAACAGCTTTTAAAACGGACTTTAGGCGCTCTTCAAAATCTCCACGATACTTTGTCCCAGCTAACAAAGCTCCCATGTCTAATGAGTAAATAGTGGCATCTTTTAACTTATCCGGAACCTCTCCATTGACGATTCTTTGTGCTAATCCTGCGGCTAGGGCCGTTTTGCCTACGCCAGAGTCTCCAATAAATAGGGGATTGTTTTTTGTTCGGCGAGCTAATATATGAATGGCACGTTCTAGGATCTCTTCTCGTCCAATTAAGGGATCGGTTAAACCGTCAATAGCGCGTTGATTTAGGTTTTCGGTAAAGACATCTAAGGGAGAGCCTTTGGTACGATGGGTTTCTGCCGTCGCTGGACCTTCTGGTAAGGACTCGATACTTCTTTGTAACTCATCGTGAGTATCGTCATCGTAGTTATCCTTTGTGACGCCATGAGAGATGTAATTAATGACATCTATTTGCTGAACTCCTTGCTTTTCCAAAAAGTAGACGGCATGGGAGTTTCTTTCGCTAAAAAGAGCCACAAGAATGTGACCGTGAGTGACGGTATTTCGGCCAGCGCTTTGAACCTGTATCGCGGCTCTTTGCAGTAGGCGATGAAAGGCTACCGTCAGTTCTGGACGCCAAATGTCTCGTCCTTTAATGATTTCACTATTGACCTTGGGTGCGTTACTTTCCAAATGCTTTTTTAAAAGCTCTGAAAGTTCTTTAAGATTGGCACCGCAGGCCGTTAATATGTCTTGGGTTTCTTCGGATTCAAGAAGTGCTAAAAGAACATGCTCCAAGCTGACGTACTCATGCTCTGACGTCGTCGCTAAATTGACGGCTCTATTTAAGGATACTTCTAAATTTGGATCTAGCATGTAAACACTCCTACTTATAGAAGTTAGGTCTTAATTCGCAAATGTAAAGGTGCCAAATTACTTTTTTGAGGAATCTTCTTCCTCCTCCATAATGCATTTGAGTGGGTGGTCATTTTTTTTCGAATAGGTGTTGCACTGATAAACTTTTGTTTCTGCAATCTCAAAACTGAAAACACCAGCAAGGCCAGCACCATCGTGATGAACCTGATACATGATCTTTGTGGCCTCGGCGTCACTCTTGGCAAAGTACTTTTTTAAAATATGAATCACGAAGTCCATAGGCGTGTAGTCGTCATTTAGCAAAAGAACTTTGTAAAACTTGGGCTCTGCAAGTTTGTATTCCGGACGAGTAAGGGTTTGAGTGCCCCCATAAGTTTGGTCCTCACTGTCGGACATACAAATGGAGCCTGCGCCATGGAACTCTAATTTATTTAACATGAAAACTCCCCATATCTCATTTTCAAATAATATCACAATGAGAATTCAACTGTTAATTAGTGAGACACTTTTTAAAACTTTTTATATCAAAAAATCAAATGTTAGGAATCTGTAGATATTCGTTTTAACAAAGATATTCTTTTGGTCGTGTAGGAATGAGACAAAAGTCGGTCGACAGGAGTCCCGTCGGCCAAGAAAAAATTATTGCTGAAAGGGCGAGTCTTAAAGAATAATAAATTCTGACAACTTCATTTTGTGTGAAGTTTTTAACAAATTTATCCGATATTTCAGATAAGTTTATTTAATCTAGAACGTCCACAGGGGGACCTATGAAAAAGACAATCACTAATCAAAGAGGTTTTTCTTTGATCGAGTTAATGATCGTTGTGGCGATCATTGGAATTCTTTCTGCTATTGCCATTCCTAACTTCAACCGCTTTCAGCGTAAAGCGCGTCAATCTGAGGTTAAGTCTGTCATGAGTGGTATCTATTCCGCGCAAAAAGCTTTCCGCGCCGAATGGGAAACTTATTATGGAAACCTTGCTAGCGTTGGTTTTTCGCCAGATGGTCAGCTTCGCTATAACGTAGGATTTGGCGCTGCAGGTGGTGTGGCTGCATTGATCGCGTTAGTCACTGGACCAACAGGTAATGCATTTTTTACAACGACCTTGTTGTGTGCGGATGCTGTTTATGGAACTCAATGTGCGGCTCTAGGTGTGGCGCCAGCTGCTCCTGTCGGTTTTGCTAACCCTGCTAAAGATACTTTTACGATTGGTGCCTCTGGAGAGATCGGTGGTGCGGCTGTGGATAACTGGACTATGACGCATACTAAAGTTATGACCAACACTCAAGATGGTGTGGCTGGAACCTAATCTAATATTAGTTAAGAATTTACAAAAAAAAGCAAGGCTTAAGCCTTGCTTTTTTTTTTTGTGATGAGCGGGACTCTTGTTCATCCGTATAAAAGTGTCCGATTGAATCTAGAATTGAGTGTATGTTAGTGTATAGAAATATGAGAGATATGTTTCGCTGGTCCCTTTTGTTGATTTTGCTTTTTTCAATGAATGTTTTTTTTGTTCTGGTTTTTCCTTTTAAACAGCTGGTCTATGAAAATCGAGTCTTCGTGGCTCCCAAGAGATCCATTGAACACATCACCCTTGGTTATAATGATATCACGGCCGATGCACTTTGGTTGCGATTGATTCAAGATTATGACGTCTGTGATCAGAAGCGAGGCAAAAAGGGGCAAAGTCAAATTGATCCGGATCGGATCTATAATTGCCAGATGGGCTGGGTGTATAACATGCTAGATGTGATCACTCATCTAGCACCGCGATTTCGAATGCCTTACGCTACTGGTGCTACGGTATTAAGTGTTGTTGTTGACGATATTGTCGGTGCAACTAAGATTTTCGATAAGGCGATTATGCAGTTTCCAAAAGATTGGTCCATTCATTATCGGGCTGCCTATCATTACTTGTTTGAAAATGGAGACAAAGAAAAAGCGGCTCGGCATTTAGTGATTGCTGCAAAAAATGGTGGACCATTTTGGTTGAATTCTCTGGCTGCAAAACTATATTCGGAGTCTGGTCAAGCGCTGCTTGGAAAGATCGTCTTAGAAGATTTTTTAAAAAGGCACGGAGACCATATTGGAAAAGAGCGAATCGAAAAGCGACTTAAAAAAATTAATGAAGTTCTAAAAAAACAAGAAGAGCTTCTGCTTCCAAGAAGTGAAAGTCCCGCTCGGTCCGAGGATTCGGCTTCTAGGGAGAGTTTTTAAAGACAAATGAAAAGGTTTAAGCCCCGTCTTCATAGTAAATTTTGCTGTATTTTTAGGCATATTTTATGGGTTTAAGTGGAAATGAGCAGAACTTGTGGCGGAGCGCCTCTTTCTCTTGGTGACAGACTTCCAAAGTAAGTTTGGAAAATATTGAAGTTTTTTTTCTAAATAACTGAAATTATAAGATATTTTTTTCGTTATGCGAACTTGACGCCAACTCAATCGGACCCATATTTATCACAACAATTTGGGGATGCGTCTATGCAGAATGACTATTATGAAGTGTTGGGAGTGGATCGAAACGCAGATAAGGCAACCATCAAAAAAGCCTATCGTAAATTGGCCATAAAGTACCATCCAGATCAAAATCCAGGAAATAAGGAAGCTGAAGAAAAGTTCAAACAGGCGGCGGAAGCTTATGAAGTTCTGAGCAACGAAGACAAGCGAGCTCGTTACGACCGCTTTGGCCATGCAGGAGTCAATGGCAATGCCGCTGGTGGATTTCATGATGTTGGTGATATTTTCAGCGCTTTCGGTGACATTTTTGGAGACTTTTTCGGAGGCGGTGGTCGTCAGCAGTCGCGGCGAAGTCAAAGGCCTCGGCGCGGCTCTGATTTGCGTTATTATTTAGACGTCGACTTAAAAGATGTGTTGAATGGCGTTGAAAAAGAAATTGATTTTGACTGTGAAGATAGCTGCTCCACATGCTCTGGATCGGGAGCTAAAGAAGGAACTCGACCAGTAACCTGCACGACCTGTGGCGGCTCTGGTCAAGTGATCCGACAGCAGGGCTTTTTCCAAATGGCAACACCCTGTCCTGAATGTCGTGGTCAGGGACAAGTCATTCAAGATCCCTGTCAAGATTGCTCTGGTCGTGGTAGAAAATTGGTGCACCGTCGTTTGAATATTAAAGTTCCTCCTGGTGTGGATAATGGCACTCAGTTAAGACTGACAAATGAAGGTGAAGGCGGTCATTTAGGTGGTGGTCGTGGAGACTTATTTGTTGAAATTCGCGTGAAAGAACATCCCCATTTTCAAAGAAGAAATCAACATCTGATTGCTAGAGAGAAAATCAGTTATTTACAGGCTTTGTTAGGAGCGGAGTTGGAAGTTCAAGCTTTGGATGGAACGGCTCGCATGGAAGTGCCTCAGGGAACTCATACAGGAGATGTACTGCGAATCGCTGAGAAGGGTATTCCTTCACTTCGTGGTGGTCATCGAGGTGACCTTTTGCTCGAAGTAGAAGTTGAATTTCCAAAAAAATTAACCAAAAAAGAAGAGACCTTGCTGCGTGAAATTGCAGAAGAGAAAGGCGAAAACGTCGTGGAATCAAAAGGTTTTTTTGGACGTAAGAAAAAATAATCCTGTCATCACATTGACAACACTCAAATAACGCACAGATTTAAAAGGTAAAATTAACAGGAGCAATTAAATGGGAAAAATTATTGGAATAGACTTAGGAACAACGAATTCAGTTGTTGCTGTTATGGAAGGCGGTGAGCCGAAAGTCCTCGTCAATGAAGAGGGTGCTCGAACAACCCCATCCATTGTAGCCTTTACTAAAGAAGGGGAGAAGTTAGTTGGTCAGGTAGCCAAACGACAAGCGGTGACCAATCCAGAAAACACGATCTTTTCTGCAAAGCGATTTGTAGGGCGTCGTTATGATGAATTGGAATCAGAAATTTCTTTGGTTCCCTATAAAGTTGAGAAGAAGGGAAATCAGGACTGTGCATTTAATGTTCAAGGGCAAAAAGTTTCTCCGGAAGAGATCTCGGCTTCCGTTCTTGCGAAGCTAAAAAAAGTAGCTGAAGACTACCTAGGGCAAGAGGTGACTGAGGCAGTTATTACCGTTCCTGCGTACTTTAACGATGCTCAAAGACAGGCGACAAAAGACGCTGGGAAAATTGCTGGCTTGGACGTGAAGCGAATTGTGAACGAGCCTACGGCCGCAGCACTTGCCTATGGAATGGATAAGAAAGAAGATCAAAATATTGCGATCTTTGACTTTGGTGGTGGAACATTCGACGTCTCTGTTTTAGAGATTGGCGACAATGTGGTAGAAGTTAAAGCAACGAATGGTGACACTCATCTTGGTGGAGATAACTTTGATCAGGCGATTTTAACTTGGTTGATTGCAGAGTTTAAAAAGGACCAAGGAATTGATTTAAAAAATGACAAAATGGCGTTACAGCGTCTGAAAGAAGCTGCTGAAAAAGCAAAAATTGAGTTGAGTTCTGTTCAAGAAACAGAGATAAACCTGCCTTTTATCACAGCAGATGCTTCTGGTCCCAAACACTTAAACTTAAAGCTATCACGTTCTAAATTTAATCAAATGACGGAAGATCTTGTTGAGCGTTCTTTAGAACCTTGCCGAAATGCTTTAAAAGATGCGGGAATGTCGACAAGTGAAATTGATGAAGTTATTTTGGTGGGTGGAACCACTCGAATTCCAGCTATTCAAGAGGCTGTGAAAAAGCTTTTTGGAAAAGAGCCTAATAGATCTGTAAACCCTGATGAGGTTGTGGCCCTGGGTGCTGCTATTCAAGGGGGTGTTTTGGCAGGAGATGTCAAAGAAGTGGTTCTCTTAGATGTGACTCCACTTTCTCTTGGTATCGAAACTTTAGGTGGAGTGATGACTCGACTGATTGAGAGAAACTCTGCAATACCGACTCGTAAGTCACAAACTTTTTCCACGGCTGCTGATAGTCAAACAAGTGTTGACGTCCACGTTCTTCAAGGGGAACGAGAGATGGCTTCAGACAATAAGTCCTTGGGTCGGTTTGAATTGGTGGGAATTCCATCGGCTCCAAGAGGGGTTCCGCAAATTGAAGTGAGTTTTGATATTGATGCAAATGGTATTTT